>JANYIK010000077.1 GCA_025362115.1 Methylophilaceae bacterium | reverse complement strand
GTGTAGGCTTCTGCGGGTTTACCGGATTCCAGCAGTGCTTTTGCCGCGGCCAAGTCTGCCTCGGCTGCCATCGCTGACAAGGCGCTACTTAACGCCAGCACCAATAACCCAACTTGAAATCTCAAATTCATTAATTACCCTTGTGCCATTTTTAAGCTACTCGCCCGATTATACTAAATATTTACTGATGCCCATCAAACATTTGCGCTGCTCCATCAAGGCCATCACCCCATCTATAGAAGGCGATTGGGTTCCGCCAGTCACCATCACTCGCAATGGCATGGCGATCTTGGGAAACTTCAGGCCATTGTTCGTCACTGCTGCCTCGATTGCTTCATGGATATTAGCTGTCGTCCATTCAATTGTTGACAGTTGTTCGGCCAGTGCTTTTAGGATGGGCATAACGTCAGGAGTCAGATGCTTTTCCAGCAACTCTGCGGATGGCTCAATAGGTGCATAAAAATACGCAACTGCATTGGCCAACTCGTTCAAGTTGTTGGCACGCTCTTTATATAGTTCTAACGCGGCGGCTAAATCCACATCTTGCACCATGACACCTTTTGCGGCCAAGCGCTTGGTTACATCCAGCGCCAGCACCGCACCACTGCTCTGCTTGATGTAATGTGCATTCAGCCAATTGAGTTTTTCTGTGTTGAACTGCGCGGCGGATGGCGTAATGTGGTCTAGATCAAACCACTGGCAAAATTGCTGCATGCTGAACACTTCATCGTCGCCGTGACTCCAGCCCAAGCGTGCCAAGTAATTCAGCACAGCTTCCGGTAAATATCCGTCTTCATGGTATTGCATCACGCTCACCGCGCCGTGGCGCTTGGAAAGTTTTTGTCCGTCGTCGCCCAGAATCATGGAAAGGTGCGCGTATTGGGGGATGGTTGCCCCCAACGCTTGTAACAGGTTGATCTGGCGCGGCGTATTGTTAACGTGGTCGTCACCGCGAATGACCTGGGTGATGCCCATGTCGTGATCGTCCACCACCACGCAAAAATTGTAGGTGGGCGTACCATCGTCACGGGCGATGATAAAGTCGTCCAATTCCTGATTAGAGATGGTAATCCGGCCTTTCACCAAATCATCCCACACCACTACCCCATGTTGCGGGTTTTTGAAACGGATAACGGGCGGAATGTCTCTTGGCGCCGCTGGCAATGTTTTTCCCGCCTCTGGCCGCCAATGCCCATTGTAGCGCGGCTTCAAGCCTGCTTGCATTTGCGATTCGCGCATCGCCTCCAGCTCTTCGCGGCTGCAATAGCAGTGATAGGCTGTGCCAGCAGCAAGCATCTGCGCGATGACTTCTTTGTAACGCGCCATGCGTTGCATTTGATAAAAAGGGCCTTCGTCATAGTCCAAACCCAGCCACGTCATGCCATCCAAAATGGCCTGCACCGCCTCCGGCGTGGAGCGTTCCACGTCGGTATCTTCAATGCGTAAAATAAACTTCCCGTCATGCTTGCGCGCATAAGCCCAAGAAAACAATGCGGTACGAGCGCCACCGATATGCAGAAAACCAGTGGGGCTGGGGGCGAAACGGGTACGAATCATAAAAACCTCTGAGATTAAGCTTATGGATTAACTCTTCGTTTTATTGCACACATTCAGTACAATCGTGTACAACTGTTGGTTGTAATTTTTGATGAAGAATTTGATAGCGCGAATTTTACAGCAACGCGTCCCTTAAAATTGTTTGATTCTGTCACTTGGTGACCACATATGCATAAAAAATCACTGTTATTGGGGCTGTTCATTTCATTGGTAATGATTGCGGCGGTGTTTCTTCTTGCCAACAAAGGCCAAACACTCAACATATTGCAGACCGTCTCCTTAGTAACAGCCACTATCGCTTGGATAGCGATACTCTCCAATCAAGGGCAAGACAAGGCCAAGACCGACCATGATCAACTAGAGAAAATTCAGGGGGAGCTGTCCAAACTTGCTGACAATTTTGATGGCATGCTCAAAATCCTGAATGAAGAATTTGATAATCAGGTTTCCAACACACAAAAAGAACTGAGTCAGTTACGCACCTTGCTTAGTGACGCTGGACATAAGCTGGTAGACAGTTTTACCGAACTGGAATCTAATTCCCATCTACAGCACAAACTGGTGTTGCAAATCACTACCCAGCAAAATGGGGTCACACCTGCCGCCGAAAAAGTCACTTTTGATCAATTCCTGGCTGAAACCTCATCTACTTTAAGTATGTTCGTTGACAACACCGTGCAGGGACACGAACAAGGCATGGACTTGGTCAAGCAGATGAGCAAGGTGGGCGATCAACTGAGTGCCGTCAATACCATCCTCAACGAAGTGGAAGAAATCTCCAGCCAGACCAACTTGCTGGCACTCAACGCTGCCATCGAAGCCGCGCGCGCAGGCGAATCTGGTCGCGGATTCGCGGTAGTGGCGGATGAAGTGCGTAAGCTGTCGTTGCGCTCCGCCGAATTCAGCACTGAGATTCGCAAGCACATGCAAGAGGTCACGCAGGGTGTAGCGCAAGCCAGCGGCTCTATTCAGCAGGCTTCATCCAAAAACATGAATTTTGCGATGGACTCCAAGACCAATGTAGAACACATGATGACTAATATCCAAGTCATCAACAACACCATGATGTCGGCGGTGCAAGAACTTTCTCTTTCCACAGCAGACGTAGAAAAACACGTGAATAGCGCCATCACCACCATGCAATTTGAAGACCTCGCCACGCAACTGCTAAACCATGCTGGCAAACGTATGGACATTATCCAATCATTGCTAAGTGGCATCACACGCATAGAGCTTGAACAAAAAAATGAGCCGGACCGCCTAGTGCGCTTGCGTAAAGCCATACACGCGGTGACTGAGATGGTAGAACAATCCAGGCATAACCCGGTGAAACAGGTTAATACTGATGCAGGCGGCGTGGATTTTTTCTAAAATTCGCACCGCAGGTTTAATTTAGGAGATAAGTAATGGGAAAAGCAGTGCTTAATGTTGATGATTCTTCAACCGTCAGAAAAATGGTTTCCATGAGCTTGAGTAGCGCTGGCTTTGAGGTCACAGAGGCGGTGGACGGGCAAGATGGCTTGAATAAGGCAAAAGCGAAAACATTTGACGTGATATTGACCGACCAGAATATGCCGCACATGGATGGCCTGACTTTAGCGAAATCGCTACGTGCTTTACCTCAGTATAAAACCACCCCTATCATTATGCTGACGACGGAATCTGATGAGTCTAAAAAATCTGAAGGACGGGCTGCCGGAGTAAATGCCTGGCTGGTGAAACCATTTGATCCGCAAGTATTAGTCGGTGCACTGAAAAAGTTACTAGGCTAAGAATCGTCTCGCTGAACATAAAAAACCGGCTAACTGCCGGTTTTTTATGTTCTCTATTCCATTTTCTCTAAGTAAAACCAAGGTACTGCCCTATCGTGCTGAGCGCTAATCACGGCGACCTGACCGAGCTTGACCTCTATCGGCGTATCAAACAAATATGCGCATTGCTGCCAATTGGAGACGGGCGATTTTTGCGATGGATGATTCTGGAATACGGTGTCCTTATCCATTTGCAAGCGCAGCCACTGTACTATGCCATAGCAGCGACCAGCAGCATTGACCGGGACTCGCAGGGTCTTGGTCTGAGCATGGAAGAAGCCCGTGTTTTCAAAGTTAAAATTGAATGCTTCGACCTCATCGCTCAGTAGCTCGATATTCAGATCATTTCTGGCGATCATACGTTTCTTGGAAACGACAGTGTTGAAGTGCTGCAAATTAAAGCCGAAACTGTCGTCCACAATCAAATTTCTACGGATATCATCGCCGCTGAATAAGGCAATCATGATGCTGCCAGCGGCAGGAATCACACGCCCTTGCGGTTTCAGTAGGCGGCGCTTCGCATCCTCCAAACTCGGCAACACATATTCGCCTAATAGCTCGCTGGAAAATATTTCTGACACCAGAATATCCGCCTGCTCAAGCATATCTTCATCCATAGTGACATCTACCGACTTTTTGGCGATGACCTTAATGATTTTTTCTAATTTGTTATTTTTAACAATACTCCGCGCCGTCTCCGCGATGAGCGGCACGGCCTCGCAAGTAACCACGCTTTTAGCACCCAGTTTGGCTGCCATCATGGCCAGCAACCCAGATCCAGTACCAATCTCAAACACCTTGGAATCAGACTTAATCGCAGCTTTCAGCGCATCAAAATAAGCCTGATTACGATGCTGCTCGTTCATCATCGGCACATGCCACTCCGGCACGATACGGCTCAAGCACAGATATTCACCCTGCTGAGCGGCAACCAATGTCGGCTTTATCTCCAAGACCTTGCGGTAATACACCAAAGCCTCGGTGGGCGAGGCCATTTCTTTCAACAGCGCGTCCAGATTGCTGTAGAACTCGCCAGAGTCGGGTTTCAATTCCAATGCGCGCAGAAAGCTCTCAGCGGCCTCATCCAGCTTGCCCTGCGCCTTCAACGCCACACCCAAGTTGCTATGCACCTCGGCGTAGCCGGGCTTAAGTGCCAAAGCTTTGCGATAACACGCTGCCGCCTCTTCAAACTTTTCTTGTTCTTGCATGGTTGCACCCAGATTGACGTGCGCCTCAACGTAATCTGGCTTAACGCTTAGCGATTTTGACATGAGCTTGATAGCCGTTACATGGTCGCCCTGCTGCTTGGCGACCAAACCCAGCAGATGCAGGGCATCTGGATGGTTGGCTTGTACCTGAAGAATTTTTTTATACAACGCAGCCGCTTGCGGCAACTGTCCAGCCTGATGTTGTGACATCGCCGCTTGTAAGGCTTGTGGAATCGAGAATGCTTGGCTGGAAGATGCCACAGCGGATGAGGTTTCATCTTCACCGCAGCATTTTTTGTACTTTTTGCCGCTGCCGCATGGGCATAAATCATTGCGGCCGATTTTTGAAGTGGTCATAATTCAGCCCACAAATCGTGGGTGTCCGCGTCAGTGATTTTTACCTCAACAAACTGCCCTACTTCTAGCTGCGTAGCTTCCGGGATGTATACCAGCCCATCAATCTCCGGCGCATCGGCAGCGCTACGGGCAACCGCGCCCTCTTCGTCCACTTCGTCTACCAACACCGTCATACGGCGATCTATTTTTTGAGCGAGACGCGCGGTGCTGATGTCGGCTTGAGTTTCCATAAAGATGCTCAGGCGCTCTTGTTTCAGAGATTCTGGTACTGCGCCCGCCAGTTTGTTGGCGACCGCGCCATCCACGGCGGAATAAGCAAAACAGCCCACTCGGTCGAGTTGGGCTTGTTCCAGGAAATCCAGCAATTGCTGAAAATCATCGTCGGTTTCGCCAGGGAAACCAGCAATGAAGGTGCTGCGGATAGTGAGTTCTGGGCAGATTGCGCGCCATGACTTGATCCGCGCCAGAGTGTTTTCAATGTTGCCGGGGCGTTTCATGGCCTTGAGTATCTTAGGACTGGCGTGTTGGAAGGGAATATCCAGATACGGCAGTATCTTGCCTTCCGCCATCAGCGGGATGACATCATCCACATGTGGATAGGGATACACATAGTGCAGGCGCACCCACACGCCCAGCGAGCCTAACGCTTCTACCAGCTCGTTCATGCGCGTTTTGAGCGGACGGCCGTTCCAGAAACCCATGCGGTATTTGGTATCAATACCATACGCACTGGTATCTTGCGAGATCACCAATAACTCCTTCACGCCAGATTCGACCAGGCGCTCGGCCTCGTTCATTACGTCGCCCACCGGGCGGCTGACCAGATCACCGCGCATACTGGGGATGATGCAAAAAGTGCAACGGTGGTTACAACCTTCGGAAATCTTGAGATAGGCGTAGTGCTTGGGCGTTAAACGTATGCCTTGTGGTGGCACTAGATCAATGTAGGGGTCATGCAGCTTGGGCAGGTGCGCGTGTACCGCTTCCATCACTTCATCCAGTGCATGTGGGCCGGTAACCGCGAGTACACTTGGGTGCGCATCCTTGACCACACTCCCTTTTGCGCCTAAACATCCGGTCACAATCACCTTGCCGTTTTCAGCCAGCGCTTCTCCAATCGCATCCAGTGATTCTTCCACCGCCGCATCAATAAATCCGCAGGTGTTTACCACCACCAAATCCGCATCTTGGTAACTGCCGGAAATCTCGTAGCCTTCGGCACGTAACTGGGTGAGAATACGTTCCGCATCAGAGGAGGCTTTAGGGCAACCCAGGGAAACAAAACCTACTTGAGGATTAGTAATAGTCATTATGTATATCGTTGCAATTGGGTGGTTATTCGTGGCGCTGATGATGGCGATCACAGCAAAAACCGCGTTCGGCGGCTTCATGATGTTCCTATTTTACGGACTTTTGCCTTGTGCTTTATTGTTATGGATTATTGGCACTCCGCAACGCAGACGCAATCAATCAACCCAAATCTCCCAGCAGCAGCTTGGTGATCCAAATGGAAGCCACCCCCAGACTGATGAGTGACACCTGTTGTATGGTGGCGTGTATTTCAGGGCGTTTGTGCAGACCTGGAATCAAATCCGCTACCGCCACGTAGATCATGCTCGCCGCAGCCAGCCCCAACACATACGGCACCCAAGCCTGCATCGCACCCAGTGCGTAATATGCCAGCGCCCCGCCCACCAAAGTGGCGAAGCTGGATAGTATATTCAGTAGCAAAGCTTGGCGTTTTGTATAGCCAGAATGCAGCAATATCAAGAAATCGCCCACTTCTTGCGGAATTTCATGAGCAATAATGGCCAAGGCCGTCACTACCCCCAACTTAAAATCCGCCAGAAAAGCCGCCGCAATCAAAATACCATCCACAAAATTGTGAAAGGTATCGCCCACGGTAATCATCAAACCGCTGCGGCCACCGTCATGAGCATGGTCATGATGCGCATGACCTTCATGTGGCGCATGCGCTTCACACTCTTCAACATGGCAATGCCGCCACAACACCAATTTTTCTAAAATAAAAAATAGCATAATACCGGCGAGAATTGTCGCAGCGGCGACTTGTGGGCTGGTGGCTTGTTCAAACGCCTCGGGCAGAATTTCCAAAAAAGCCGCCCCCAATAATGCGCCAATAGCGTAGCTGACCAGCACCGGCACCCAGGAGGTGCGTGCTTTGAAAGCCACAAATGCTGCCGCTAACACACTGAGAACGCCGCCGAATAGGCTGGCAAGGATAATTGCGGTTAATGTATTCATCATCGCCAGTATATCAGCGCTGTCAAGCGAGCCAAATTAGGCTCGCCATGCGACCTGTAGCACCATCGCGGCGGAAGGAAAAAAAACGTTCTTGGTCAGTGTAGGTACAAAGGCCACCGCCGTAGAGTTGGGTGATTCCTAATGCGTTTAGGCGTTGGCGGGCGAGCTGGTAGATGTCGGCGAGATACTTGTTAGATGTGAAGGGTGAAGGGTGAAGAGTAAATGCGGTGATGGCTTTTGGATCGTGGCTGATAAAAGCATCACGCACATCGTCACCCACTTCAAACGCTTGCGGGCCTATGGCAGGCCCTAGCCAAGCCATTAGACTGCCGGGAGTGACGTTCATCGCCTTTACCGTAGTTTCTATCACGCCATCGGCCAATCCACGCCACCCCGCATGAGCAGCAGCCACCACCGTGCCCGCTTGGTCGCACAGTAACACCGGCAAGCAATCCGCCGTCATGGTGGCGCACACAGCGTTTTTAGTGTGGGAGATGCAAGCATCGGCGCGCGGCTGGCAGCTTGTAGTTTCGGCGACAACCACTTCCACACCGTGCACCTGTTCTAACCACACCGGTTCGCTGGGGAGAATGTCATTCAAGGACTGGCGATTACGCGCCACCGTTAAAGCATCATCACCCACGTGATCACCCAGATTCAGGCTGTCATAGGACGCAACACTGTAGCCGCCCGCTCTTGTGGTCTGCAATGACCGCACATTGGCAGGTGCTGGCCAGTCCACCGGTATTAACTCACGCTTCATCATCCCAATCCTCTTCATCCTCCAAGTCTGCGTCTTCTTGTAAACCTTCACCCCACCACTGCTCGTCCGCTTCGTCAGTCCCTGCCAACACTGCCAGACGTGCCTCCTCGCGCAAAGTCGCCAGCAAGCCCTTCATATCCTCAGGCAATTCGGAGCGCCACTGCATAAATTCACCCATCGCCGGATGGATCAAGCCCAAACGTGCCGCATGCAAGGCCTGGCGTGGGAATGCCCTCAATGCATCTTCTAGCTGAGCATCAATTTTCACCCCTGGCACGATACCACCCCGCGGTCCATACACCGGATCGCCCACCAGCGGCGCTTTGATGGACTGCATGTGCACACGAATTTGATGGGTGCGACCGGTTTCAAGTAAACAACGCACATAGCTGTGATGAGAAAAATGCTCTAAGGCCTCAAAATGAGTCACCGCTGGTTTGCCGAAATGCTTAACCACGGCCATTTTCAGCCTGTCGTGCGGGTTACGACCTATGGGCGCGTTAACCTTGCCCTTGCCATGCACCACACCCCACACGATGGCACGGTATTCTCGTTTAACGGTACGCGCTTGTAGCTGCCGCACCAAATCGGTCTGCGCGGTGATAGTCTTGGCGACCACCAGTAAGCCGCTGGTTTCCTTATCCAGCCTATGCACGATGCCTGCGCGCGGCACACTTTCTATCTGCGGCAGATAATGCAGCAAAGCATTCAACAAAGTCCCGCTCCAGTTGCCTGCGGCGGGATGCACTACCAAACCCGCAGGCTTGTCTATGACTAGAATATGCTCATCTTCATACACAATGTTGAGCGCGATATTTTCAGCCTTAAAGGCAGACTCTTCTGCGGAGGGCTGAGCTTCTACCACGACCAACTCACCTCCCCACACCTTGGACTTGGTATCACCAGGGTTACCTGACAACTGCACCAACCCAGCCTTAATCCATGCCTGCAAACGGCTACGCGAATACTCAGGCATCATCTTGGCAAGTGCTTGATCCAGCCGTAAACCGGCACAATCTGGCGGAATGGTTAAGCTGATAGCGTTATGAGTATCGGACATTCGGTTATAATCGTTCAGAATTTAAGCCTTGGATTGTATCTATGAATCGCCGCATATCGTTAGCACTTCTTTCCCTGTTTTGCCTATTTTTCTTCTCCGGCTGCGCCATTTTCGGTGAACCTAGCGAATTGGATGAAACCAAGGGCTGGGGGCCGCAAAAAATCCATGACGCAGGCGAAGATGCCATGCGCCACCGCGACTACGAAAAAGCCATCAAGTATTATCAAATCGTCGAAGTGCGCTTTCCGCACGGCAAATACGCCACTCAATCACAGCTAGACATCGCCTACGCCTACTACAAAAAACCAGACCCTGCGGCGGCTGTTGGCGCGGCCGAACGCTTCATCAAGCTACACCCACATCACCCTAACGTGGACTACGCCTACTACCTCAAGGGTTTAGCTACTTTTAACGAACGTGGCGTCGTAGAAAAGCTAGTAGACCAGGAAATCAGCGACCGTGACCCCAAAGCGCAGCGCGAATCTTTCGCCTCTTTCAAAGATTTGGTAACGCGCTTTCCGGAGAGCAAGTATGCCAAGGATGCCATTCAACGCATGGGCTACTTGGTCAACAATCTCGCCGAGAATGAACTGCATGTAGCGCGCTATTATATGAAGCGCGGTGCATTCTTGGCGGCAGCCAACCGTTGCAAATACGTGATTGAAAAATACCCAGAAACACCATCGCAAGAAGAGGCGCTCATCATTTTGGTGAGCGCTTATGAATCATTGGGCTTGGAAGATTACCAGCAAGACACCTTACGCGTACTCAAGGCCAATTTCCCAAAAAGCTACTTCCTGACCGGTGAAGCGCCGAAAGACAAAAAAGCTTGGTGGGAATTCTGGGATGGATGGTTTGCAAACAAATAGTTTTCTCCCACCCTATTTCATACTTTTTCAAATCAGCGCTTAAATTGGGCTAAAAATCATGACGGGAATTGATCAGGCATTGCAAAATGCCTTGCAGCTTGCCAATAGCGACCAGTTAGACTCTGCAAGGCAAGCGTGCCAACAAATATTACTGCTTAGCCCCCAACATGCAGACGCTCTGAACTTACTACAGCAAATAGAGTTTCGACTTCATATGACAGCCGCTCAGCAGCGCTTTCCAGGAAGGCTTTATTTGGAATGGTTAGAGTGGTTTCATCTTGTTAGGCAGCCAACAACCTACCTTGAAATTGGCGTTGAAACTGGCAATTCCATACGCCTTGCAAAACCCCCAACCAAGGTAATTGGCATAGATCCAGAATTCAATATTGTTTATACCCAGCAGACTTGGAATAAATTATTCCGAGAAACTAGTAATGACTTTTTTGCGACGCATGATTTACGCGAGGTAATGCAGGCTGATGCCATAGATTTGGCATTTATTGATGGCTTACATACTTTTGATCAGACCTTGACTGATTTCATCAATGTAGAACGCTATAGTGACGAAAACTCATTGACGATTTTTCACGATATTTTCCCCGTGAGCCCAATAACAGCAAGTAGAGAAAGAAAAAGTGTTTTATGGTTGGGCGATACATGGAAGGTAATTTTAATTCTGCGCCAATATCGTCCTGACTTGCAGTTATTCACAATTCCTACATACCCTAGTGGCCTTGCAGTTGTTGCAAATTTGGATTGTCATTCCACGATTCTCAGCGACTGCTATGCAGAAATTGTCGAGAAATTTATGGCGCTTACTTTTGAGGAACATCAAGCAAGTTTTGAAAGTCAATTAAATCTGGTACCCAATGACTTTCAAGCTGTCGAGAAAATATTGAAGCGCTAATATGAAGAGAAAACTCTAAGCTGGAAAACGGTAGTCTTTATCCAACAGCTTGACGAACTCACTCGCAGGCACGGGGCGACTGAACAAATATCCTTGTATTTCGTCACAACCTTCAGCACGTAAAAACTCTAACTGTTCGCGCGTTTCTACTCCCTCAGCAATCACTTTTAAGCCCAAACTCTTGCCCATGCCAATAATGGCACGGGTGATGGCTACGTCATTTTCATCGCTTGGAATACCACGTACGAAAGATTGGTCTACCTTTAATTTGTGTATGGGAAAACGCTTAAGATAGGATAAGGATGAATAGCCAGTACCGAAGTCATCCAACGACATCCTCACGCCCAACTTTTCCATCTCTTTTAACATCTCGATCACTTGCTCAGCATTGTTCATCACCATGCTTTCGGTGATTTCCAACTCCAGAAACTCGTTTGCTAGTTCATGTTCCTTCAGCACGGCCGATACTTCATTCACCAGATCCGGATGGAATTGCTGCGCCGCCACATTGACCGCCAGCTTAACCACTGGCAAGTCTTGCTTCTGCCAAGCTTTGTTCTGCGCTACCGCCTGATCCAGCACCCAGTGACCTATACTTACAACCAACCCAGTTTCTTCTGCTAAAGGGATGAATTGCCCGGGAGCCACCATGCCTTTTTCTGGATGTTGCCAACGAACTAGCACTTCTGCGCCCGTCATCTCCCCAGTATGAATATTGGCTTGTGGCTGGTAGTGTAGCAACAGTTCCCTTCTATCCAGTGCACGACGTAAGTCGCTTTCCATCTGCAATTTATCTAAGGAGCGCACATTCATGTCGTTGGCATAGAACAAATAAGTGTTTCTGCCTCTGTCTTTAGCGCGATACATGGCGATATCGGCAAATTTGATTAGATTATCCAAATCAACGCTGTCATCAGGGTACACACTAATGCCTATACTGGCCGAAATGGAGATCTCATGCCCCTCTATCAGGAAAGGTGTGGCGAATGTTGCCAACATCTTTTTGGCGACAATGGCCGCATCCGCAGCAGTCTTAATGTCAAACAAGCTCACCACAAATTCATCACCGCCCAAGCGCGCGATCACATCCGACGAACGCAAACAGGTTTTGAGCCTCGCCGATACCCTACGAATCAGCTCATCACCAGCGCCATGACCAAGGCTATCATTGATATTCTTGAAGCGATCCAGGTCTATGAACATGATGCCACCCGTGATGTTGTCGCGATTGGCAATCACCAAGGCTTGCTTGATTAGGCTATAGAAGGTGGCACGATTGGGCAGGCCGGTGAGCGAATCGTAGAGCGCTAATTGGCGTATGCGTTCCTCTGCCGACATACGCTCGCTAATGTCAGAGAAGCTCGAGAAATAATGCGTGACATTACCAGTGTCATCTTTAACCGCGCGGATCACAACCCAAGCCGGATAAGCGCTGCCATCTTTGCGGCTGTTCCAGATTTCGCCCGCCCAAGCACCCTTTTGCGTGATGGATGCCCACATCTCCTCAAAAAATTGCCTGTCATGCCGTCCAGAACGCATCAGACGCGGGGTCTGTCCGAGAACATCGGCCGCAGTAAATTGTGTGATATGGGTAAAAGCGCGATTCACGCTAATGATTTTCTCGGCTGCATCTGTGATGACAATAGCCTCGCCACTGCTCTCTATAATCTGGGTATAGAGTTGCAAGTTGTCTACTTTTTTGTCTTGATTACTCACGTCATTCACAGCGCCACGCCTTTGATTTAACACAAGTTGAGTGTTAGCGTAGCCTACGAATCAAGGCAAAGCAAGTTAATCCTTATTTTCAAAAGGATTTTTACCTTGTTTGAACTGAATCAGTAGCGGTGTGCCGGTCAATTCAAACGCGCTACGGAAACTTTTCTCTAAATAGCGTCTGTAACTATCGGGAATTTTGTTGGTGTGACTACCGTGAATCACGATGATAGGAGGATTTTTGCCACCTTGGTGCGCGTATCTTAACTTAGGTCGAATAATGCCGGAAATCGGGGGTTGGTGCTGCTCTATGGTTTGCTCCAGCACCCGCGTCAGCTTAGGTGTTGACAATTGAGCCATCGCCGCAGCGTAAGCCACATCCACCGACTTTAGCAAAGGAGGGAAACCTTGCGCCTTCAATGCCGAAACGTAATGAAACTTGGCGTAGGTGAGAAAGCCCAATTTACGCGTGATATCTTTTTTCACATCCTCACGTATTTCTTCCTTCAACCCGTCCCACTTATTCACCGCCACCACCAGTGCGCGCCCAGTTTCCAACACGAATGCCGCTAAACTGCCATCCTGTTCAGTAATTTGATCCTGCGCATCCAGCACCAGCACCACCACATTCGCGTCTTCAATTGCTTGCAGGGTTTTGATGACAGAAAACTTTTCTATCGCCTCAAATACCTTGCCGCGTCGGCGTATGCCTGCGGTGTCTATCAAGGTGTATTTCTTGCCGTCGCGCTCAAATTCTATGTGGATGGAATCACGTGTGGTGCCAGGTTGATCGAAGGCAATCACACGCTCCTCGCCTAGGAGAGTGTTGACCATGGTGGATTTGCCGACATTGGGGCGACCTACGATGGCAATCTTGGGAATGCGCTCGGCGGTCTCACCTTCCTCTTCGTCCAGTGGAAAATCTTCCAGCGCCAGATTCACCAAATCGCGCACGCCCTCACCGTGAGCAGATGAAACCGCATAGGGTTCGCCCAAACCTAACTCGTGGAACTCTGCTGCGACGATGGCGCGGTTCATACCTTCGCACTTGTTCACCGCCAAAATTACCGGACGCTGGCTACGACGTAGCTTCTCGGCAATCACTTTATCTTGCGGATTCAAGCCCTGACGACCATCTACCATGAAGATGATGGCATCGGCCTCATCCACCGCCTGCAAGGTCTGGCGAGCCATTTCCACCATAATACCGGTATCGGTTGAAGGCTCAAAACCTCCTGTGTCCACCACCAGATAGGGTCTGTCACCCACAACGCCACGCCCATAGTGGCGATCACGGGTGAGTCCAGGAAAATCCGCGACTAAAGCATCACGAGTTTTGGTGAGGCGGTTGAATAGAGTAGATTTGCCGACGTTAGGTCGGCCTACCAGGACGATAGTGGGCAGCATTGGAACTTACTTAATAGAAACAGCGTAAAGGCCGCCAGCGCGAGTTTGAAATAACGCGGTCGTGTCATTAAGCACCACTGGTTGCGGCATCACGGCGCTACCATCCGTTTTAACACGCCCGACAAAGTCGCCGTCGTCGCGCGCTAACAGATGCACCCAACCTTCAAAATCACCAAATAAAGCTGTACGTCCCAGTGAAACGGGCGCGGTAGTCTTGCGATACTGCAAACCACCTTGCCGCCAATAGGTCTTGCCAGTAGAGTAATCCAGCGCATAAGTCGCGCCGTTGCTTTGCGTTAGATACAGCACTGAGCCATCCACAGTCAGACCATAATAGCTGGAAATATCCCGATTCCATATCACTTTGCCCGAGGAGCGTTCTATGCCTACCACGCGGCCTTGAAACGCCGCCGCATAAACAAAACGACCATCCACCACCGGCAAACTGGTGATGTCAGCGATGCGCTCAATCTCGGTCGCACCCTTAGGTTGAGCCACAGTGGCCTCCCAGATAATTTTGCCATCCGCCACTCGCAGCGCCACTAATTTGCCCCCGGAGAATCCTGCTAAAGCCGCACCATCAGCAATGGTCACGCCAGCGCTACTACGCAAACTCAAGGTTGGCGTGGTGCGCTCATACACCCACTTGCGCTTGCCGTCAGCAACGTTGATACCATAGATACGCGAATCGCCGCTGCGCACCACTACTATCCCACCATCCACACGCGGCGCGGAAAGCACCTCGCCCGCCAACCGCGATTTCCATAAAGGCTTGCCAGTGGCTTGGTCAAAGGCCAGTACCGCACCTTTAGTCCCCACCAGCACCAAACCCTCGCCCGCTCCCGCGCCGCCGGACAACGTCCCACCCGCAGATACGCGCCATTCCTGTTTGCCCGTGGCGGCATCCAGTTTGGTCAACTCACCTGCTTCACTGGCGGTATAGATATATTTACCATCTATTGCTGGACTGAATTCATAGATCTCGGACTCCCCCACAGTGGCACTCCACAGCAGCTTAGCATCGCCAGCTTGCTTGAGGTCTTTAAGTGGCGTGGGGTTATCTTCTTCACGGTCAGAGCCGAAAATCTTATCCGAGACATCATCTTTCAACTCTAAAATCTGGCCGCACCCGGAAAGCAGTGAAACGCTTAGAATCAGCAGTGAAATGAATATATAACGCATCAATGCCCCAAAACATCCAATTTTTGTGCGGTGTACTTATGTAGGGGAGCGTCTCTATCCAGCTTAACCAAAGCTTCTTCATAAGCCTTTTTTGCTTCAGATTTTTTGCCTTGTGCAGCCAACACATCACCCTTCATATCCGCCACCAATCCCTCAAAACCAACAGCCTGTTTGGCTCCCAGCGTTTTTAGCGCAGCGTCGTATTGCTTGTCTTCCAGCTGCATACTCGCCAATTGCAATGCGGCGATACTCTTCACCGAGTCTTCGCTGCCATGCTCCTGCGTCCATTGCAATTGCGCTGCGGCGCTTTTGCGATCCCCCGCTTGATAGTTGGCATGTGCCGCCAGTAAAGCCGCGCGACCAGCATAGGTGGTCCTAGCGTATTTATCTATCAACTGACCGGACACTTCACGCACTGCCTTGACGTCGGTGGGTTTCAATTGCTGCAAGGTTTCATAAAGTTGCGAAGCCTGGCTGTTTTGCTGATGCTGGTAAATTTGCCAGCCTTTATAGCCGGAAAATACCAGCATCGCGGCGATAGCAGCCCAAGTCACAAAGTTGCCGTATTGCTTCCACCACGCCTTGAGCTCGTCTAACTGTTCCTGCTCTTCTAAATCGTATGCCATCACTAAAGTCCTGTTAAGTTGCTAATGAATGCTGCTTTGCGCGACCGGGAATCGCCTTTAATAAATTCTGGGTATATTCTTCTCGTGGCGCACTGTACAAGGCCTCCACACCGCCCTGCTCCACGATTCTGCCGCTATGCATCACCACCACATCGTCCGCCACATGGCGTACCACGCGCAGATCGTGGCTGATGAACACATAGCTCAATCCCATTTCTTGCTGTAGTTCTTTCAGCAGCAACAAAATCTGCGCTTGGATCGAAACATCCAGCGCCGAGACCGGCTCGTCGCACACCACCACTTTGGGTTCCAGCACCAAGGCGCGAGCAATGCCGATGCGTTGCCGCTGCCCACCGGAGAATTCGTGTGGGTATTTGCCCATGTCGGTGGCGGAAAGCCCAACGCGCTCCAACATACGCAACACCTTTATCCTGCGCTCTTCGGCATTGCCCAGCCTGTGGATCAACAGGCCTTCGCCCACGATCTCACCGACTTTCATGCGCGGGTTGAGCGAGGCAAATGGGTCTTGAAACACCATCTGCAGATAGCGTCTTAAATCCCGCAACGCCTGCCCGCTAGTGTTGGCGAGGTTATTACCCTGAAAAAACACTTCGCCCTTATCAGCGGGCAGCAATTGTAGCAGACAACGCGCCAGGGTTGATTTTCCACTGCCCGATTCGCCCACCACGGCCAGCGTTTGACCGGCTTTCAGTTCTATGCTGACATCATCCAGCGCCTTGACGAGTTTGGTACCAAAACCAAACTTGCCGGTGCGTTGTTTGTAGATTTTGGTAAGGCCTTTGGCGGAAAGGATGATTTCGCTCATGCCGCTTTCTCCAACGCTGCATTTTCTAACCAAGCATAATCAATCGGCTTCAGTTGTTTTTTGCCTTCCGCATCTGGCACACAGTCCAGCAGCGCCTTGGTATAAGGATGCTGCGGTTTATACAACACATCGGCCACACTCCCCGCTTCCACAATTTCACCCCGGAACATCACCAGCACATCGTCGGCGATGTCGGCCACCACACCGAAATCATGGGTGATGAACAACATGCCCATGTTCATGCGGGTTTTGAGTTCATCCAGTAAGGCCAGAATCTGAGCCTGCACCGTCACGTCCAGCGCGGTGGTGGGCTCGTCGGCGATCAGCATTTTTGGCTCGCAGGCGATGCTCATGGCGATCATCACGCGCTGGCGTTGCCCGCCGGAAAGTTCATCAGGATAAGCATTGGCGCGCTCCGGTGGAATACCGACTTGTTCCAACAGCGCGACAATACGGGCTTTTAGCGCGTCACCCTTTAGCCCAAGATGCACGGTCAAGCTCTCGCCAATTTGGAATCCCACCGTCAGCACCGGGTTGAGCGAGGTCATGGGTTCCTGAAAGATCATACCGATTTTCTTGCCACGTATGTGCGACAGCTCATGATTGGAAAGATGAGTGATTTCGTTGCCTAGAAATTGAATGCTGCCTGCGGCTCTGGTGAGTGAAGCTGCCAGCAACCCCATCACAGACAAGGCTGTCAGGCTTTTCCCGCTGCCAGATTCGCCGACGATGCAGGTGGTTTTGCCGGATTGCAGGGTAAAGGAAACATTGTTCACCAGTTTTTTGCTGGGGTTGTTGGCGGGTGTGACCGTCAGGCCTTGTACACGCAGAAGCTCGCTCATGCAGAAAGCACCTCGGCGAGTTTGTCCAGCTTGGAGCGCCGTTGTTCCCCACCCTCACGCAATGGCTTCACACTGACTTCATTCGCCGCCACTTCGTCATCGCCCAATATCACCGCAAAGCGCGCGCCGCTGGCATCGGCCTTTTTCATCTGCGACTTGAAGCTGCCACCGCCGCAATGCATCACCACGCTCAAGCCCGCGTCACGCAAGGTTTCCGCTATTTTTGGGGCAAGCTCCCCGGCAGCTTCACCGGCATGAACCAGATACGCATCCACCGCCAAGGCGGGTGGTACAAACTGCTGCTCTTGCATCAGTGTCAGCAGCCGCTCTATCCCCATCGCAAAGCCACACGCGGGCGCTGGCTTGCCACCTATCTGCTCGATCAGACTGTCGTAGCGCCCACCGGCGCATACCGTGCCTTGTGCGCCTAGCCGCGTCGTCACCCACTCAAATACCGTGGCGTTGTAGTAATCCAGTCCGCGCACCAATCTTGGGTTAATGCGGTAGGCAATATCCGCTCTGGTGAGCGTGGTTTGCAGCGCCTCAAAATGCTGGCGCGAGAAATCATCCAGATCATCCATCAACCTAGGCGCAGCCTCACAAATGGCTTGCATCGCCGGATTCTTGCTATCCAGGATGCGTAACGGATTAGTATGCAGACGCCGTTTGGCATCTTCGTCCAGCGCAGCGCTATGCTGCTCAAAGTAGGCGATTAAACGATTCCTGTACCGCTGCCGCGCCTCAGCCGAACCCAGCGTATTGATTTCCAACGCCACATCCTGCAAACCCAGCAATTTCCACAGCCGCGCCGTCATCAGAATATGTTCCACATCCATATCCGGCCCATCAAACCCTAGCGACTCCACGCCAACTTGATGAAACTGGCGATAACGCCCCTTCTGTGGACGCTCATGCCGGAACATCGCCCCCATGTACCACAAACGCTGCGGCGCGTTGTACAGCAGGTTGTGTTCCACCACGGCGCGAACGCAGGAGGCCGTGCCTTCAGGTCTTAACGTCAGATGTTCGCCATTCAATCTGTCGTCAAAGCTGTACATTTCCTTCTCGACAATATCCGTCACCTCGCCGATAGAGCGCACGAACAGGTCGGTACTTTCAACAATGGGAGTGCGAATCTGGGTATAGCCGTAAGAATAGAGCCACGCACGTATGGTGTCTTCAAAAAACTCCCATAGCGCCGCGTCTTGGGGCAGGATGTCGTTCATGCCGCGCACGGCTTGGAGGGTTTTGCTCATAATTAAGATTTTACCATGCTCATGCCGCCATGCTTTATCACTTTGGTTAGCAATAAAAAAGGCTGCCGAAGCAGCCTTTTTCGTATTACTAAACAAGCAATTAACTCTCACCCAACACCGATACCGTAATATCTACTACAACATCGTGATGCAGCGCTACGCTGATAGCATGGTCGCCTACCGTCTTCAATGGACCGTTAGGCATACGCACTTCGGCTTTCACCACGGTGTGACCTTGGGCAACCAGCGCTTCGGCGATATCATGATTAGTCACAGAGCCGAATAAACGGCCATCCACGCCAGCATTTTGTGTGATTTGCACCATCAAACCAGCGAGCTTTTCGCCGCGTTTGGCAGCATCGGCCAAGATTTCATTTTGTTTCTTCTCTAACTCAGCACGTTTGGCAGAAAACTCAGCTATGTTAGCCTCATTGGCGCGTTTGGCCTTGCCTTGTGGAATGAGGAAATTGCGGCCGTAGCCATCCTTCACTTTCACGACATCGCCCAATTGACCGAGCTTGTTGATTTTTTCCAATAGAATAATTTGCATGTTCGGCTCCTGTTAGTGCTTGTCAGTGTAAGGCAGTAACGCCAAGAAACGAGCGCGTTTGACTGCGGTGGAAAGCTGACGCTGAAAGCGTGCTTTGGTGCCGGTAATACGTGCCGGAATGATTTTTCCGTTTTCAGTGATGAAGTCTTTCAACACTTCAACGTCTTTGTAGTCTACTTCTACGGTGCCATCTGCTGAAAAACGGCAGTAGCGCTTGCGTTTGAACATATCGCGTGACATGGATTTTGCCTTTCAAATAATTTATCTAATGATTCAAGTTAATTGGTCAAGTTCGTTTATGTGTAGCACTAGTCGGTCATTCTTTAAGCTTTTCTTGGTGAGAAATCCAACCACCTTGATGCACTCCCCCACTTGTAGCGTCTTGGCTTTTATCGCCATTTCTGCCATTGCCATCACCGGCACTTCGCAATCCGCCTGCCGCCTCATCCCTGCCTCGTCTTGGACTGAGGTGTGTCGTAGCGTGAAACTCACGACGGGGATGCCGGCAGGTGTATAGCGTAAGGGCTCTAAGCTGGTGACTTGTCCTGAAAGCGTTAAATGATTGGCCACATTAGGCGGCCACGGCCTCTACTGCTGGCGCGACCACAGACTCGGTACCGACGATGGTTCTAGATTTCTCTTCTTTCATCATGGGCGATGGCGTAGTTACGGCATCTTTAGTCACCAGCGTCAAATGGCGCAGGACAGCATCGTTAAACTTGAAGCCATGTTCCAGCTCATCCAAAGTGGCCTGGTCGCACTCAATATTCATCAGCACATAATGCGCTTTATGGATTTTTTCAATCGGGAATGCGAGTTGACGACGACCCCAGTCTTCTAGACGATGAATTGCGCCTTTGCTGGCGGTGATTTGGGCGCGGTAGCGCTCGATCATGGCGGGAACCTGTTCACTTTGATCAGGGTGAACGATAAATACGATCTCGTAATGTCGCATAAAGCCTCCTTGTGGATTTTAGAGCCTCCCACAATGCGAGTGTGGTGAGGCAAGGTTGATTAGTCAGCATTATTGCGACTAAAGGCCGCGGATTATACGTAAAAGGTCATTGCAAATCAAACAGTTTGTAGGCGCGCTTTCGTGCACGCCTGAAAATCGTTAAGATGCGCCATCCTTAAACATATTGAGCTGATATGGCCACCGTAGTTATCGAAGACCAAAGCCCCATCATGCACCGCGCCAAAATTCGCCTAGGTATTGCTACGGCACTACTGGTGATTGCCTTGGTGAGCCTGCTACTGGCGGGCAAAAGCAACAAACCAAGACCAGTTGCACCACAACCCAAAACGACGGCTCCCGCAATGGTGGTAACTACACCACAGAAAGCTCCAGTGGTGACCGCTAAGGTAGAGGTCGAGAAACCAGAAGAATCACTACCTGCCAGTTATGAAGTCTTTCCCAATCTACAATCCTTTACTGCAGACCCAGCCGCAGTCGCTGTGACAACAGACACGGGAAACCTTACTCCCACGCCACCCAAAGAGCTAATTCAAGGCTCGAGCAAGCCTATTGAAACCACGAGTTCCGGCGACTTTATCTTACAAGTTGGCGTATTTGGAGACCCTATAAACGCCGAAAAGCAACGCGACAACTTGGCCAGACATGGCATAGAATCTCGCTTGGAGAGCAAATGCCGCATCGGGCCGTTTAGCGACGCCGCAGAATTAGAAGCCGCTAAAGAAAAACTACAGTCCTCTGGTATTAGCGGTATTTTCACGGAAGAATCCAGCAGTCGCGGCCTACTGCTACGAGTGGGTTTTGATCACGACTTGACCAGCCTCAAACAACTACGCTCAAGCCTAGAGGCTGCGGGCTTTAGTTCACGCTCCGAAACCAGAGTGTTGGTCGGCCCGTTTGACAATAAAAAAACGGCGGATGCGGCAAGAAATAGGATCAAAGCGCTGAATATGGCGGTGGCTTTGATGCCTAACCGCTAAGATTTGAGTAGCTGAATAGTCAGCAAGCCTAATGCTGTCATCGCCAGCGAGCCCAGCACATGCCCCAATACATGCGCCGCTGCCCAGCCAAATTGGCTGCTGGAGAGTAAATCAACCGCTTCGGATGAGAAGGTGGAGAAGGTGGTCAATCCACCAAGAAATCCGGTGATAATCAGTAGGCGCAACTCTATGGGCAAGTTGGCAGACAAAGCAAAAAAACCGGCGGCTATCCCGATGAGATAACCACCGATTAGGTTGGCGGTAAGCGTACCCAACGGCAAACTAGGTAGCATTGGGTTGAGCCACAGCCCCAAGCCCCAGCGCAACCAAGCGCCAAGCGCTGCGCCTATTCCGACCGCCAAGAATGCGCTAAAGCCCAAGCAGGTATAGCCTTAGATTTCGTTGCGCCATTCCTGATCTTCGCAATCAAACAACCTGCTCGATTCATCTGCGCCCCAAGAACCTGCGGGATAGGTGTGGATGAACTCACGCTCTTGCGACCAGGTTTTGATGATAGGATCCACCACCCGCCACGCCCATTCCACTTCGTCAAAACGAATAAACAGGGTTTTGTCGCCCTGTATCACGTCCAAAATCAAAGCTTCGTAGGATTCCATCGGTGCTTCATTACCCATGCGGTAAGGCGCATTCAGCTTAGCTTGGCGTGTACCCATACCCAAACCTGGGGTTTTGACCTGCAGCTCCATTTGCATAGAATCGTTAGGCTGCAACTCCAGAGTAATCCAGTTCGGCTCAATTTGATCCACAGGCGTACTTTGGAACAAATGTTGCGGTGGATGACGCAAACGGATAGCAATGTGCGACTGGGTCTTGGCCAAGCGTTTGCCGGTACGCAAATAGAACGGCACGCCGCGCCAACGCCAGTTATCAATATAAAATTTGGCGGCAACAAAAGTCTCAGTCACGGTATTTTTCTCCACTCCGGTCTCATCTTGATACCCCACCACCGGCTGACCTTTGACGGTGCCTGCGGCATATTGAGCGCGGAAAGCGTGGGCGCTGACAGAAGACTTAGGGATGGGCCGCATGGACTTTAGCACCTTGACCTTTTCGTCGCGCACTGCGTCGGCCTCCAAGGACGAAGGCGGCTCCATCGCCACCACGGTGAGCAATTGCATCAAATGGTTTTGCAGCATATCGCGCATCGCACCGGATTTATCGTAGTAATCAGCGCGTGTACCTATCCCTAAATCTTCCGCCACAGTGATTTGTACGTGGTTGATGTAGTTACGGTTCCACAACGGCTCAATCATGGTATTGGCAAAGCGAAACACCAGCAGGTTTTGCACGGTTTCTTTGCCCAAATAATGGTCAATACGGTAGATTTGTTGCTCGTCAAAATGCTTGTGCAGCGAGCGATTGAGCTGCTGCGCGGTTTCCAAGTCCGTACCAAAGGGTTTTTCCACCACAATGCGGTGCTTGCCACGTGGTTGCGAGAAGCCGACTTCATCCAGATTGTTAATGACGGTGTTGAAATCACCAGGGCCAATAGAAAGATAGAACACCACGGTATCCGCGCCACTCGGAGCGGGCTTGGATACAGCCTCTTTCAATACAGGATAAAACTCTGGCGTACGCAAATCACCAGCCATATAAGAAAAACGCTGGGCAAAGGTCTTGGCGATGTCTGGATTAACCCTGTCGCCAAACTTGTCCTTCAGCACCTTACTCAGATGCTCCAGCCATGTCTCTTGCGTAAACTCTTGACGACCTAGCGCCAAAATCCGCATCCCTTCAGGAATACGTTCCGCAGCCTCAAGGTTATACAAGGAAGGCAGAAGTTTGATCGTAGCCAAATTCCCTGTAGCGCCAAAGATGACGAAATGCGCCGGATTAGCTCCTTTTTCATTGTTACTCATGCATCAATCTCCAGATTTTACGTCGTGACCGCCAAAGCCTTTACGCATCATGGCCAGCATCTTATTACCGAAGTCACCTTCACCTTGGCTGGCAAAGCGTGCCATCAGTGCCAAGGTCATCGCAGGCGTAGGCACGCCCTGCTCTACCGACTCCAGCACCGTCCAGCGGCCTTCGCCAGAGTCTGTCACAAACGGAACGATAGACTCTAACTCTTGGTCTTTGGCGAGGAAAGTCGCGGTCAAATCCAGCAACCAGCTACGTACCACGCTGCCGTGACGCCACATTTCAGAGATCGCAGCGATGTCCAAGCTGAATTCTTTTTTACCTTTCATCAGCGCGAAGCCTTCGGCGTAGGCTTGCATCATGCCGTACTCGATACCGTTGTGTACCATTTTAGTAAAATGTCCAGAACCGCTAGGACCGCAGTGCAACCAGCCGGTTGCCTCGCCAGGCGCCAATACCTTGATAAACGGAATCACTTTATCCACGGCAGACTTCTCACCACCCACCATCAAGGCATAACCGTTTTTCAAGCCCCAGATGCCGCCAGAAGTACCCGCATCTACATAACCTATACCCAGCGCATTCATGGCAAGCCCACGTCTTTCTGAATCTTTGTAGTAGGAGTTACCACCTTCCACCAGCACGTCGCCTTTGGACAACATGCCCTTCAATTCATTGATAGTGTCTTCAGTAGGGCCACCGGATGGCAACATCAACCACACCACACGCGGGGTTTCCAACTTGGCAATAACTTCAGCCAGTGTGTTTGCCGGAATCAGGCCAGCATCATTTGCCAATTGCTCGGTAGCGCTAGCATCACGGTTATAACCCACCACCTGCACACCCGCTTTCAGCAAGCGCCGTGCCATATTGCCGCCCATTTTCCCTAATCCAACCATGCCGATTTTCATCAATTTTCTCCTTTGCAATTATGCGACTTGCGCCGCCATGATGGCTGCGGGTATTATCCAACCAGAAAAACCCGAATCCGTAATCTCCCACATTATACCGAAACCAGAGGCAAATTTCCCTTGCGTATTCTTTTTGTAAGCTCCGAAGCCCATCCCTTGATTAAAACTGGCGGCCTTGCAGATGTAGTCGGCGCGTTGCCACCAGCCTTACATAGGCTTAAAGTTGATGCCCGCATTCTGCTCCCTGGTTATCCAAGTGTGTTGGAAAAAGCAGCAAATTTGGTGCCAATAGCCAAACTCGATTACCTACCGCAAATTGGCAATGCCACTTTGCTACAAGGCGAAATGCCCGACACCAAAACACCCATCTACGTCATTCAACATCCCGGGCTGTATGAACGCGACGGTACGCCCTACCAAAATGCAAAGGCGCAAGACTGGGTGGATAATCCATTGCGTTTTGGGATTCTATCGCATGTGGCAGCGGTACTAGGTTCTGGCTTTAGCCCGCTGGAATGGAAACCTGACATCTTGCATTGCAATGATTGGCAAAGCGGACTGGCTCCGGCGATTTTGCACTTTTTCAACACCACACGCGCCAAAACTGTCCTTGGTATCCACAATCTCGCCTATCAGGGTAATTTTGAAGATGCCTGGGTAGGACTGCTTGGTTTGCCACCACAAAGCTACCAACCAGCTGGGCTGGAGCTCTATGGTCGCTTGTCGTTTCTGAAGGCGGGAATTAGCTATTCCGATGCCATGATAACGGTGAGCCCTAATTACGCCAAAGAAATTCAAACTGCAGAATATGCTTACGGCATGGAAGGCCTGCTCACCGCTCAGAGTGGCAAATTACACGGTATTTTGAACGGCATAGACAACACGGAATGGAATCCTAAGTTAGACCCGCACCTCATCCATAGTTACGATCACACCGAACTCGTCAAAAAAAGCGCGAACAAAGAAGCGTTGCAAGACCGTCTGGGTCTAGAAATAGACCCCATAGCACCACTGCTGGCTGTAGTGAGTCGCATGGCGCATCAAAAAGGCTTGGACATTTTACTCAATTGCGCCAGTAGTTTGATTCATGATGGCGCGCAACTGGCGGTGTTGGGTAGTGGTGAACCGATGCTGGAATACGGATTCAATCAGCTCGCCAAAGCCCATCCGGGGCGGGTGAGTGTCACTATTGGCTACAATGAACCACTTTCGCATCAAATCATGGCGGGAGCTGACATCTTCCTCATGCCGTCACGCTTCGAGCCTTGCGGACTCAATCAGATGTATGGCCTGGCTTATGGCACACCCCCAGTAGTAAGGCGCACTGGTGGGCTTGCGGATTCGGTGCATGATTTTGGTGCAAGCGCACCAAACAAAGCCAATGGCTTTGTGTTCAAAAAAACCACCACCTTGGACTTTTTAACTGCTACCTGTCGCGCCATGAGAACATTCCATGACAAAAAAGCGTGGGCGAAACTGCAACAAAATGGTATGAAGCAAGACCTTAGCTGGGAATCCAGCGCTAAGCGTTACCTCAGCATCTACCGAGATTTACTCAAATCTTAAGGATATAAAATTTTTGGCATCACTATTGCTTAAGGAAGGTTAAGCGATTATTGCTTAATCTCTCCTCCCCTCTCGGGCGCATTTCTCACACAGAGTGCGCCCGTTTTTTTGCCCTATTCCAGCCGCAAAAAATGCTCGCGGTAGTACTTAAGCTCTTCGATAGATTCGTAAATATCAGACAAAGCCTCGTGCTTGCTGACTTTCTTGAAGCCACCATACAACTTGGGTCGCCAGCGCTTGGCCAGCTCCTTGAACACACTAACATCCAGATTACGGTAGTGGAAATACTCTTCCAATTTAGGGGTATGTACCGCCATGAAGCGCCTGTCCTGACAAATGGAATTACCGCACATCGGGGATTTGCCTTTGGGCACGTATTTCTTCAGAAAGGCGATCATCTGCGCTTCCACTTCCGCCTCATCAAACTTTGAAGCCTTCACCCGGTCTATCAAACCAGAACGCCCATGGTGGCGTTGATTCCAGTCGTCCATCTTGGCCAGCACAGCGTCACTCTGATGCACCACCAAAACGGGAGATTCGGCGATGGCATTAAGATTCACGTCGGTAATCACCACGGCCACCTCAATCACCTTATCGGCTTCCGGCACCAAGCCGGTCATCTCCATGTCTATCCATATCAGGTTGCCTTTATCCTGTGCCATAATGAACCCCACCCTTTTTTTGTGTTCCAAATGGTTCAGATTCTAAACTAATTTCACTTATGACAACCTTTACAATTTTATTTATTGCCCTAGTTCTGGCTACCACGCTCATCCAACAATGGCTTGGCCGCCGTCAAATCGCGCACGTCGCGACGCATCGCAACCAAGTACCAGCTGCTTTCGTCAGCGGCATAGACTTAGAAGCGCACCAAAAAGCGGCTGATTATAGCGTCGCTAAATCGCGCTTGAATTTAGGCGCAACGCTAGCCAGCAGCGCGATTTTATTAGTTCTCACGCTAGGCGGTGGCTTGCAGTGGTTAGATAGCCACATCGTCGGCATGTTGCCTGAACAAAAAATGTTGGGGGGCGTGTTGGTCATGTTGGCCGCGATGTTCGTCAGTAGCGTGGTAGATTTACCTTTTGATTACTACAAAAATTTTGTCATTGATGAACATTTTGGCTTCAACAAAATGACCCCTGCCATGTTCTTTCAAGACATGCTCAAACACACGGTTTTAGGCTTAGTGATGGGTCTGCCACTCATGTTTGCGGCCTTATGGTTGATGCAAGACGCTGGTGCATACTGGTGGCTATGGTTATGGACAGTGTGGTCAACCTTCAATTTATTGATGTTGGCGGTATACCCCACCTTCATCGCACCCTTTTTCAACAAGTTTTCGCCTATGACCGACGAAACACTCAAAACCCGCATTGAAGCACTCCTTACCAAGTGCGGGTTCAAATCGCAAGGCTTGCTGGTGATGGATGGTTCGCGCCGT
The DNA here is from genome assembly GCA_025362115.1 of Methylophilaceae bacterium. Lineage (GTDB taxonomy): Bacteria > Pseudomonadota > Gammaproteobacteria > Burkholderiales > Methylophilaceae > CAILHX01. The sequence continues at coordinate 487 of JANYIK010000077.1, read as the reverse complement.
AGCAGTCACGGTAATGCCTATTTCACCGGCTTTGGCCAAAACAAGCGCGTGGTTTTTTTTGACACGCTGCTCGAACGCCTAGACCCCGACGAAATCGAAGCCGTACTTGCCCACGAACTCGGCCACTATCGCCGCAACCATGTCATCAAACGCATCATCATGATGTTTGCGGTGAGCTTTGCGGGATTGGTCTTATTGGGCTGGTTAAAGCAAGCAGAGTGGTTCTATACCGGGCTAGGTGTTACAACCCCTAGCGACCACATGGCACTCATTCTATTTTTGCTCGTTGCCCCAGTATTGATGTTTGTGCTGCGCCCTATTTTTGCTGCGTACTCCCGCGCCAACGAGTTTGAAGCCGATGAATACGCCGCCGAGTACAGCAACGCCCAACATTTGATTGAGGCGCTGGTAAAGCTTTATCGCGACAATGCCTCGACGCTCACCCCCGACCCGATACACTCGGCGTTCTACGATTCTCACCCGCCAG
>JANYIK010000073.1 GCA_025362115.1 Methylophilaceae bacterium | reverse complement strand
AATCAAAGTGATCACCAGCCAATTTCCCCAACGCACATAAGGAGTGGTGCCTTGATAACCTTGAATCTGGCCTTCTAGTGAACTTAAAGTGAATTGCGGCAATGTTGCCAGCACACGACCATCGCGGTTGATCACGGCAGTTACACCGGTATTGGTAGAACGGAGAACGGCACGCGCCGTCTCCAGAGCACGAGTTTGCGACATTTGCAGATGTTGCTCGGCGGCCAAAGATTGGCCATACCAGGCGTCGTTACTGACGTTCACGAGCAGTGTCGCCGCCGGTAATTGGCGAATGATTTCTTCACCGAACACGTCTTCGTAGCAGATATTGAGCGCAACTTTTTGGCCAGATAAATTCATCGGCTGTGGCTCTGGTGTGCCGCGCTCTAGGTCAGCCAAAGGAATGTGCAGTACATCGTCATAAATCCAGCCAATGAGCGACTTGAAAGGGATGAACTCGCCAAAGGGAACCAGGTGTGACTTTTGGTAGCTCTGACTGGGGGCGGCACCTAGGCTGATGACAGCATTGAAATACACGGTTTTGCCATCTTTTGTGGCGCTTTCAGGAATGCCAACCAGTACGTTACCACCTTGTGCCGCAGCGTGCTGCTCAAAAGTCTTGAGATATTCCTTGGGTAGGTTTTCCGCCAATTGCGGCAATGCCATTTCGGGGATGACGATCAGTTGCGTGTGGCTTGCCAGCACCATGTCCAGATAGGTTTGCAGCGTGTGCGGTAGCTCGTCTTTTTGCCATTTCAGCGATTGCGAGATGTTGCCTTGTAACAGGCTGAAGGTGAGTGGTTTGCCTTGCGGGGTACTCCATTCCACATGCTTGAGTGCGCTGCCACCTAGCCAAAACACTAACAGCCATGCCCCCATTTGTTTGACGGAGATTTTTTTGCACGCGGCAGCGGCGATAAGCGCCGCGCAAACTGCCGTTGCCAGCGATACGCCGTACACGCCGACCACAGGTGCCAAACCTGCCAATGGACTATATGGTACTTGCGAATATCCCACGGTGAGCCAAGGGAACCCAGTAAAAATCCAGCTTCGCACCCATTCCAGCAGTGCCCACAGCAAGGGCAGCGCTATGAGTTTTTTTGCGGGGAAATGACACGTCGCCAACCATGCCGCTGCTGCTGGAAACAGCGCTACAAAACCACAAACCGCCGCAGTGGCAAGTGCTGCTAACAGAGCGGGCATCTCTCCAAAATCATGCAGGCTGATATACAGCCAAGAAATACCTGCACCAAACAGTCCAGCGCCAAAACTTAATCCCAGCAAGGTGGCGTGGCGTGAACCAGGGCTGTGCTCAATCAACCAAAATAAGCCAGCCAACGCCAAAATGGTGGCGGGGTAGAAATAAAACGGCGCGTAACCCAGCACGGCGAATGCGCCCAAGCCAATCGAAACGCCAAGTCGGTTGTACATAAAGGCTAGACCAAAATTGAAAGAATCTGCATTATAGCGGCTGGATTATTAACGAAAGGTGAAGCGATGTTAAAGGAATTCAAGGAATTTGCCATGCGTGGCAACGTGGTGGATATGGCGGTGGGCATCATCATCGGTGCTTCGTTTGGCAGCATCGTGAAGTCGCTGGTGGATGACATGATTATGCCGCCTATAGGTTTGTTGATGGGCAACGCGGATTTCAGCAATATGTATTTGGTATTGAAACAGGGCGCGGCTGCAGCGGCACCTTATGTGTCTTTGGCGGAGGCCAAAAAAGCCGGCGCGGTGACACTTAACTACGGCTTGTTTGTGAACGCGGTGGTGAGTTTTATGATTGTGGCGTTTGCGGTATTTTTGCTAGTGCGTAGCATCAATAAAATGCGACAAGAGCAGCCCGCGGCAGCCGCTGATCCAAGCACCAAGTCTTGCCCACGGTGCTTTAGTGAGATTGCCATTAAAGCGACGCGCTGCCCATGCTGCACTTCAGCGCTTTAAGCCTAACAACTGGGGTTACATTCAGGTAGGGGCGGTTCTTCCTCAAGTGGGGTCGGCGTTGAAGTCTGCTCTCCTTGAGGGTCGTTCATAAACACCACCGTGGCGACGCGGTCGCCCACAATGTCTAACTCAGTCGTAGGGTAGTATTCGCCCTCTTCAGAAGTATTCAGATATTCGTATTGCCAGACTTGGCCGATGACCTCGCTGGTGTGGTCGTCTTTAAGTTCATAGTGTTTTTGTGGCTCGCCCAAAAGTTCTGCAATTTTGCTGGTTTTGAGGGTTTTGATGGCATCCACGAAGCTCCCTTCATTCAAAGGCAGTTCGTCTCTCGCCAGAGCTAAAGTCGAAAGCGAAATTAAAAGTAAAGCCAACAAAGCCTTCATCTTCAAGCTCCATAAGTGGTGGTTTGCGGTTGGAAACTAGATCAAAGCTTAAGTTCCCATTGCGTCTTGTGGGGGCAGTTTTTCCAGCAGCAAAGTGTGCAAACGGCGGCTGTCAGCGCGGAGCGCGGTGAATCGCATATCGGCGATGACGATGCTTTCACCACGCTTGGGTAAGCGCCCGAACTTGCTTACCACCAAACCGCCTATGGTGGAAAATTCTTCATCGCTAAAATTGGTACCTAGCGCCTCGTTAAAGTCTGCAATCTCGGTCAGCGCCTTGACACGGAAACGGCCTGCTGAGTCTTCAAAAATGTTGTCTTCGTCCTCGTCGTAGTCGTATTCGTCCTCGATGTCGCCGACGATTTGCTCCAGCACGTCCTCTATGGTCACCATGCCAGCAACGCCACCATACTCATCTACCACGATGGCGATGTGATTGCGGTTGCCACGAAATTCTTTTAGCAACACATTCAGTCGCTTGGATTCCGGGATAAAGACTGCCGGGCGCAGCATGTCGCGCACGTTAAAATCTTCCCCCGCGTAATAGCGGAGCAAGTCTTTGGCCAACAATATGCCGATGATGTCGTCTTTGTTGTCGACAATCACGGGGAAGCGCGAGTGAGCAGTTTCGATGACGAACGGAATGAACTTTTCAGGAGAATCGGAGATGTCGATCACGTCCATCTGCGAGCGAGGAATCATGATGTCGCGCACTTGGGTTTCAGAGACCTGCATCACGCCTTCTATCATGGAAAGCGCATCGGCATCCAGCAGGTTCTTTTCAAACGCGGAATGGAGGAGTTCCACCAGTTCCTCGCGGTCTTCAGGTTCACGTGAGAGCCAGCTAGAAAGGCGTTCTAGCCAGCTATGTTTGGGACTTGAATCGTCAGCCATGAGCGATGGCGTTCTCCAGAATGAGATAAGGCGCAGGATAACCTAAATTGGTGATGATTTGTGTTTCGAGCGTCTCCATTACCTCTGCAGCCGCATCGATTTCGTGATCATAACCTTGCAGATGCAACACCCCGTGGATAGTGAGATGTGCATAGTGGGCTTCCAGCGTTTTGTCTTGTTCGGCAGCTTCTTTAGCCACCACAGGCGCGCACAGCACGATGTCGCCCATCAATGGATTTTCATTTAAGGGAAAAGTGAGCACATTGGTTGGGTAATCTTTTTCACGGTAGTCTCGGTTCAGCGCTTGGCCTTCGATGGCATCCACGATGCGTAGTGTGATTTCGGCATCGGTCTGTAGTGCGGCGCGCGCCCATTTTTTGAATTGATGGCGCGTAGGCACACCTTCTGGTTTGGTGATGTACTGCACCGTTAGTGACAGTCTGGGTTTCACCCTTCCTTACTTTCGTACCGCTCATAAGCGTTCACAATCTTCTGTACTAGTGGATGTCGCACCACATCCTCAGACAGAAACTGCGTAAATGCCACGCCACGCACGTCTTTTAACACCTCTTGCGCGATAATCAGCCCGCTTTTCTGCCCTCGTGCCAAGTCTATCTGCGTCACATCGCCTGTAATCACCGCCTTAGAGCCAAAGCCCATGCGTGTTAAAAACATCTTCATTTGTTCCGGTGTGGTATTTTGCGCCTCGTCCAGAATGATGAAACTCTGGTTCAAAGTGCGTCCGCGCATATAAGCCAAGGGCGCCACTTCAATGGCGTTGCGCTCGAACATCTTGGCCACGGTGTCATAGCCCATCAGGTCATACAGCGCGTCGTAGAGCGGGCGCAAATACGGATCAACCTTCTGCGCCAGATCGCCCGGCAAAAAGCCCAGCCGCTCACCGGCCTCAACCGCAGGGCGCACCAAAATAATCCTTTTCACGCGGTCACGTGTTAACGCATCCACCGCGCTCGCAACTGCCAGATAGGTCTTGCCCGTCCCCGCCGGACCTATACCAAAGGTGATGTCAAATTCCTGCACCTGCTGCAAATATTCCACCTGGCGCGGAGTACGGCCATGCAAGTCACGGCGGCGCGTCATCAGCAATGGCATGGCTGAAGCGGCAAGGCTCTCTGGCGACAATTTACCCAATTCCACCAGTCCTAGCTGAATCGCTTCTAGTTCGATAGGTTTTTTGGCACGTTCATAAAAATCCTGCAATAACTGGCTTGCTAGCTGCGTTTGTGGCTCTTCGCCAGACAGATTGAAAATGTTGCCGCGCCGCGCAATGACGACATCCAGCGCCGCCTCAATCTGTTTCAGGTTTTCGTCAAGAATGCCGCACAAGTTGTTCAGGCGGGTATTGTCTTCGGGGGTGAGGGTGATTTCCAAGCGCATTACCTTAAAATTTTTTCGGCCACTGTCTGGCATCGTGCATAAAGGCCAGTATTTCGATCAGATTATGTTGCGGTTTGATGCGATAAGGTGCAATAAAATGCGTCTGCGAGATAACGAGCTCACGAGTGCCGGGAACTCTTCCCGTTCGACCAAGGTTGGGATGCACAGCAAGCTGAGAGGTTTTTAGGTAAATGATGTTTGCCGTATTTTGTGCTGCTTGCAGGTTGCGTTCAGCAATCCAGTGCATCGCGTCATCAAAGTCAGCCAGTGCTTGTGGCAGCCACTCAACCCGCATTGACACCCCATTTAGCAAACATGGCTTTCACTTGGTCTCGTGAAGCATATTCGCCACGGTCTGCGATTTCCAATCGTTCGCGGATGAGTTTGGTTTGCCAATCATTGATTTCAACATAGTGGTGGATGGCTTCCGCCACCAATTTTGATTTGCTTGCTCCCGTGACTTGAGCCAGCTGTTGCAACGCTTGTTCATCTTCGATGTTAATGCGGACGCTTAATACTGCAGAGGCAACCATGACTTATTCCTATGATTACAAACGTATACAGTATAGCTTTATACAATCAATTTATGGGGCGATTTTTTCTTTTGTCGAAGGATCCTCCACAAAAAACTAAATGCTTATTAGTAATTTACCAACTCGCCACTCAAATTGTGCGGTCGCGCCTCGGTAATCCGCAGATTGACGAATTGATTCACCAGGCTAGCCTCGGCGTTAAAAAACACGATACGGTTGCTGTCGGTACGCGCGGCGAGTTGACCTTCATATTTTCTTGAAGGATTCTCTACTAATACTTTTTGTACGGTACCCACCATCTTTTGGCTATGCGCCAAGCCTTGTTTTTCAATCAAGGCTTGTATGCGTTCCAGCCGCGCTTGTTTGACTTCGTGCGGTGTGTCGTCAGGCAAATAAGCGGCGCTGGTGCCGGGGCGCTGGCTGTAGATGAAGCTAAAGCTGTAGTCGAAATTGATTTCCTCTACTAAGCGCATAGTGGCTTCAAAGTCGGATTCTGTCTCGCCGGGGAAGCCGACGATAAAATCGGACGAAAACAGTAAATCAGGCCGCGCGGCGCGTAGTTTACGCACGGTAGATTTGTATTGTAGTGCGGTGTAGTTACGTTTCATGGCTGATAACACGCGGTCAGAGCCTGCTTGCACTGGCAGGTGCAGATGCGACACCAGCTTGGGGATTCGGCTAAATGCGTCTATCAAACTCTGCGACATCTCGTTGGGGTGTGAGGTGGTGTAGCGCAGTCGTTCGATACCCGGAATTTCGGCGATGTAGTCCAGCAACAACGCCAAGTCGGCGGTTCCGCCGTTTTTCATCGCACCGCGGTAGCTGTTGACGTTTTGCCCCAGTAAGGAAATTTCTTTCACGTCTTGCTGAGCCAGTTGCGCAGCTTCTGTCAGGATGTCGTCGAACGGGCGCGAGACTTCTTCGCCGCGAGTATAGGGTACCACGCAGAACGTACAGTATTTGCTGCAACCCTCCATGATGGACAGCGAAGCGGCAGCACCTTTCACGCGAGGTGGTGGCAGGTGGTCGAACTTCTCTATCTCGGGGAAACTAATGTCCACTTGCGCGCGGCCAGTACGGCGCTTTTCCGCGATGAGCTCCGGTAGGCGGTGCAAGGTCTGCGGCCCGAACACAATATCTACCAAGGGTTCGCGCGTCACGATGGCTTGCCCTTCCTGGCTGGCAACACAGCCGCCTACGCCGATAACGAGCTTGGGATTGGCCTCTTTCAAATCACGCAGACGGCCTAGCTGGTGGAACACCTTTTCCTGCGGTTTTTCGCGTACTGAACAGGTGTTGATCAGAATCACGTCCGCTTCATCAGGGTTGTCGGTTTGTGTCATGCCGTCAGCGGCGTGCATCATGTCGGCCATGCGCGACGAATCGTACTCGTTCATCGCGCAACCGAAGGTCTTGATGTAAAGTTTGGTGGGTGTGCTCATGGTAGCGATTATACAATAGCCCGATACCAGCCATGCCGCGGTATAATTCGCGCCGCAGCAATGTTGTATAGGCATAAGGCACGCGCCCGTAGCTCAGCTGGATTAGAGTACTGCCCTCCGAAGGCAGGGGTCGGACGTTCGAATCGTCTCGGGCGCGCCAATCAATCTAGGGCGATAGGCTAATCGTCCCCATCAGTATTATAAATACGTCCATTCTTTCAACAGTGCCGCTTGTCCGTAATAAGCGCCATTTTCATCTGCCAGATTCCACACCGTGGCATTCTTCACCATAAATCGCCTACCCGTAGCTGAGATTCGCACTCCGGTATAGTCATCTACAAAGCCATGCTGCGACACCCTTGCCAACAAGTTGGCTCGGGTTTCTCGCTCTATGGCTTCGGCTGATAAGCGCGAGGGCAGGTTTGTGAAAGCTGCCCAGTCCATTTCGAATAACTCCAATGCGGTTGGGTTGGCGTAGTTGAAGATGGGGTCAGCCTCTGTGCCGTGCGACACCACGGCAAACGGCACAGTGTTTAGGGCTTCGGGTTGTAGTACACGTCTCGTTAAACGTTGATAGCTGGCGCATAAAATCGCCAAGTGGCGAGTGAGGAAGTCGCTCATTGGAAGCGGTACAACCAGCTCATTCTGATTTCTGTTCCGTCGTAAGAGTGGCTGCCTTCGGCATCAATCTGAAAATAGCGTAAACCCACGTCCAGCGTGTTGCTGGAATTAATGCTGAAGCTGCTACCTAGTTCCAGCACATCGGCTACCGCATTCAAGCGGTAAGCCCGCCTTGCGCCAAAAACAGGATCGTTAATGACGGCTTTGGCAGCGTTAAGGAAAGCCGGGGCAGGGGTGGCCGTGAATACCTGGTCGCCGTAAGCACGGGAGAGATGGGTGTAGAGCGTGATGGTGGGTGAAGATTTGAAATCCGCTGCGATGGAGATTTTTAGCCGTTGCCAGTCAAATACATCATTGTCGTCGGCATAGCGGCGTTCCCAACCAACTCCACCATGCATGCGCAGCTTATCGGTGAATCGTTTGCCCATGCCCACATTGAGTGCCAACACATTGCCGTCGCGAATATCGCTACCCATAAAATTTTGTCGCTGTGCACTGATTCCAGCTTCAAGCCAAGGCGCAGTGTAAGCCACTGCGGGCTGGATGCGGTACAAGGCATCCAAGCTAAAATCTATATGGCTGATGTCGTCAAAGTGCTGAAACTCGGCCAATTCTGTACCTGCATGCAGCAATACACCACTGTTTGGGCTTAGGATGAAACCGCGGCCAGCGCTTAAATCCAAGGCCAAAATGTTGTCGGATTTGATGTCGTTATCAGCTTCCGCACGGCTTACGTTACTGTCGTGCCGCAACGAAAGTTCGGCATCTACATTCGAAACATCAGCCGTGGCTGTGCCTGTGAACAAGGTGGCGAGAAAAAAGTAATGTCGGAAACAAAGCATTGCAGTATTGTAATGCTTTGCACAGTGAAGGGAGCCAGCATGTCGCATGATCCTGATGAGGCACGCCGCCAATTTCTAATTCAAGCGCTCGCCATGGGCTTGTTTGCCGTTACACCTTTGGGCCGTGCTGGGCAAGTGCCACGCCAGATGCCAGCGGGTAAATCCATTTATAGTTTACAAGGTAACTTATCGGTGAATGGCGTGGCTGCGAATCTTGATACTGTTATCAGCCCCAACGATATGCTGCAAACCGGCTCCAATAGCCAAGCGATTTTTGTAGTTGGTCATGATGCTTTTATCCTGCGCACCAACAGCGAGTTACGGCTTTCCAGTGAGGGCGCTTTGGTAGGTGGGTTGCGGCTGGTGGCGGGGGCGCTGCTTTCTGTTTTTGGCAAAAGTCGTCACCAGATTGACACGCCGACTTCTACCATAGGCATACGTGGCACCGGGGTATATGTTGAAGCGCAGCCAGATTTGTCTTACGTTTGCACCTGCTATGGCACTACGGAAATTAGCGCCAATAACGGCGCGACAGAATCCATAACTTCCAAACATCACGACGCGCCGAAATACGTTACTGACAAAGGTGAAATCCGATCTGCCGGTTTCATCAACCATACAGACGAAGAGTTGCTTCTGGTTGAAACGTTGGTGGGCAGAACTACCCCGTTTGCCCTGTTTGACGATTCATATGGCGGCCCCAAACGTTACTAACTACCCACCAATATGAGCCAAGTCAACCAGACTATAACCAAAGCGCATGATTCGACTTTCCAGAGTATGCGCAAAATATTTATCCGAGATTTCTGTTTTTACCTGCTCACGATATTGTAGCCATTGCTCAAAATATTGCTCATTGAGCGATAACTTAATCGGCTGTAAAAGGCTTGTAGTAGGTACTCCGATAAATTTGTGGATTGCATCTAGAACCAACTGTGGATCGAGCATCAATTCTTCATATTTGAGTACCAATTTATTGCGTAAATGCCGCGCATCCAAGTCAAAGCGCTCGTGGCAAATCAACCAATGCTCCAGTAATTCCGGGATGGAATTCTTGCTCCATTTTTGCGTAGCCATGGACACCGCCACCGGATGCCGTAACAGCACGACGAAATAGGCTTCCGGGAATAATGCCTGCAAAAAACGCGTACGAATGAGATTGGGAGGTGATTTTTCCACCAGTACCGGCTTGCTTAAATCCCAATACCGCCCCCACTGCTGCATTAAGATAACTGCATTTTCCTTGGTGGCAAGTGCAGAATGCTCATTGAGGAATGATTGCGGATAAAATCCGAGCTTGCCAGGCCCGCCATACACGTTCCCGCTGGGATAAACATTCTGCAGATGCTGCCCCTCGTCCTCTGGCACACCAGTATCATGAAAGCCGCTAAGCATCGGATGGTCACGCAGGCAGCTATGCAGCAACGAAGTGCCACTTCTGTGCAAACCGCAGATGAATACCAGTCGATGATTTTCGGCCATCGGTACTTTCTCGTTCAATGCGCCCCGATCTCTAAAAAAACGTGCTTCCGCAGTACGGCACGTTGCGTCTTGCGCATCCCCGTATCAGCCCGCGGAAATTCTTTCAGCACCACGAACCTGACCTTGTCGAAGGACATAAACTCCTGGTGCACCACCTCCAGATCGGATTGCTGTGGCTGATCATCCGCCTGGATAGCGACTACCAGCTCCTCCAGTCCATGATCATTGAGGCCGGAAAACAGGCACACCTCCTCTACCCTTAATTGTCGTTGTATCTTTTCTTCCAGGGGAGCCACTGCAACTTTCGTCCCATGCATATTCAATACATCAACGGTGCGACCGAGGATGCGAATGCGGCCGTCAGCACGCTTTACCGCCATATCCCCCGGGTAGAAAAAACCATCACGGAAGAACTTTGCACTAGTCTCTGCGTCATCTAGGTAAAAAGTACTATCGATATCGGTGGTCTGAACGCGCAACTCGCCTTCCTGTCCGACGAAACATTCAACACCATTATCATCTACGACCTGGGGTGCACGATCATCGCCTGGCGTCATCCAATGCAGGTCGTCCAAACCAGTGAAATTTGAATGCAGAGCACTTGTGCCCAATTCGGTCGAACTATAATGAATCACGATTTTTTTCGTTAATTGACGGACTGCATTTTCAGCAAGTCCAAGTGGCAGAAAACCCGCAGTAATCCCCAATTCAAATTCTCGAGTCGAAAGTCCTGAGGCTACACTTGCTTTCAGCAGTGCCTTCAGCGTAGTCGGTACCAAAAGCGTACTAGTAATTGGCTGTCGAAAAAAGTGTTCGAATTTTTCTTGGCGCTGATCAAGCACGACACAACCACCAGCATGCCAGACTGCTGAT
>JANYIK010000064.1 GCA_025362115.1 Methylophilaceae bacterium | reverse complement strand
GCCCCTACTGTCATAGGCATCCAATATAATCACGTCGTGCGTCTCCAAACGCTCGGCGATGTACACCGCACCGTCCGCGGCGATCACCTCCAAGCGCTCGTCATTCGGCGGCAGAAAAAACTGGTTGCGTGCCGCCTCGATCACCGCCGGATTCAGTTCCACCGAAGTAGTATGTATTTCTGGCATATAGTAATGGATGAATTTGGGTATCGAACCGCCACCCAAGCCTATCACCAACACGGTTTTGGCCACTTTGGTGAACAGCAGAAAACACATCATGCCGCGCGTATAGGTGACTTCCAAGTCAAACGGCGCAGCAACCAGCATCGAGCTTTGCACCGTGTTGCTGCCCAAATGCAACGAACGCACGCCGTCCTGTTCGCTCACGTCCACTTCCGGCGTGCCATCTCGCAACTTTGAAACAAATCGCGCAATCCGGCGCGGCGCGTGTCGCATCATTCCCATCGTTTTTACTCGCTGATTTTTCAGCAGAATGATACACGATGCCCTGTACAATAAAGCGCATGAACCCCGCAAATCATCCTTTTAGCGAGCTTGTGCCAGACACGCTATTGACTGCATTGGAGAGCGTCGGGCTACGCTGCGACGGGCATCTACTGGCGCTTAACAGCTATGAGAACCGCGTGTATCAAGTCGGGCTGGAAGATGCTGCGCCCTTGGTCGCCAAGTTCTATCGCCCACAGCGCTGGAGTGACGAAGCGATTATTGAAGAACACCAGTTCACGCAAGAACTCGCCGACCGCGAGATTCCCGTCGTGCCGCCGCTTGAAATTAACGATAGCACCCTGCACCACGCGCTGGGCTTTCGTTTTGCGGTATTCCCCAAACAAGGCGGCCGCGCGCCGGAGCTGGAAAACCCCGACACCCTGGAATGGATGGGGCGGTTTTTAGGCCGCATCCATGCAGTCGGTGCGCTGCAACCCTTCCAACATCGCCCCACACTCGACATCACCAGCTTTGGCGAAGCATCGCGCGATTTTTTGCTGCAAAACAACTTCATCCCGCCCGACCTGCTGGAGCCTTGGAGCAGTATCGTCGCGCAAGCGCTGGATGGCGTGCGCGCCGCTTTCGACCGCGCCGGGGATGTGGCACAGCTTCGACTGCATGGCGATTGCCACGGCGGCAATGTACTGTGGACAGAAGCTAATGATGTTCACAGTTCGATACATTCCCCGTTCGCCCTGAGTGCTGCGGCAAGCCGCAGCGTATCGAACGGGCTGGAACGGGGAACACTCACTGCGAACGGAGGCCCGCACTTTGTGGACTTTGACGACAGCCGCATGGGACCTGCCATTCAGGACTTGTGGATGCTGCTCTCAGGCGACAGAGGCGACCAAACGCGCCAGCTTTCGGATGTACTAGCAGGCTATGAAGACTTTGCCGAATTCAAGCCTAGAGAATTAAATTTGATCGAAGCACTGCGGACATTAAGATTGATTCACTACTCCGCTTGGCTGGCGCGCCGCTGGGACGACCCGGCTTTTCCCAAAGCCTTCCCGTGGTTCAACACTCAGCACTATTGGCAAGATCGCGTGCTGGAAATGCGGGAACAGGTGGCGTTGATGCAGGAACCCCCGTTGCAGGTTTAGACACCGTCATTCCTGCGAAGGCGGGAATCTAGACAAACCGAATGAAAACTGGATTCCCGCCTTCGCGGGAATGACGAATGAGTAAATTGACCATCGCATAATATAGTGTTACCTTATTAACACCATAACGCAGGAGCATCCCGCCATGTCAACCACCAGTCTGAAACTCCCGGAACCCCTCAAGCAACGCATCGGCGTACTCGCCGAGGCCACGGGCAAAACACCACATGCCTTCATGGTGGAAGCATTAACTGAACAAACCGAACGCACCGAAAAACGCCAAGCCTTTCTGCAAAGCGCCATACAAGCCAGGCAACACTATGAACAAACCGGCATTGCTTATGCCGCAGAAGACGTGCACAACTACCTCAAGACCAAAATCCAGGGGCAGAATCCCGCAAAGCCGCAGCCCATCAAACGCTGACAATGGCAAGGATCGAATACAGCCACCAAGCGCTGGATGATATTGAACGCTTGGTGGAGTTTCTGATGTCACAAGATACCGATGCCGCCTTGACGACAGCCGACATTATTCAGGACGGGGTAATGCTGCTGGCACGGCACCCAGAAGTAGGACGCCCGACAACAGATAGGAACATAAGGGAGTTGGTGATTTCCAGAGGAAACACCGGATATATTGCCTTGTACGAGTGTATTGAAGCGCGTGACACCGTGGTTATTCTTGGGCTGCGACATCAGCGTGAGGCGGGATATGAATCATTCTGATTTTCGTAGGGTGGGCAACCTGTTGCCCACCCTACTAACTATCTTCCGCAACGGGTAATCCTGCACCAACACTTCTGCCGGGTATGGATGCCGCACCCTACTTGGCATTATTGATTGCTTGGCTTTACGGTACTATGCGCATAGAATGCGCACAGGAGGTCGCCATGATCATCACTCAAACC
>JANYIK010000038.1 GCA_025362115.1 Methylophilaceae bacterium | reverse complement strand
CCGGTCAACGACGCGCCGACTATCACCAGTACGACGGTGAATTTGCCCGTCTCTCTTTCCACGACTCCTAGCAGTGGCACTACAGTAAGCTCGATCCTGGCCACAGGGGCGCTGACTTACGCTGATGTGGATGGGCCATTCAGTGGCATCGCTGTTACCTCTGTGACGGGAAGTACTTGGGAGTTCTCTAGTGACGGAGGCGCGACATGGACACCTTTTGGTGCGGTATCGGCCACCAATGCACTGTTACTCGACGCAACTGCGCAAGTACGATACAACCCCGCGTCGCTGAGTGAGACCGCCACCTTTAATTTCCGCGCCTGGGATCAGGCTACGGGCATCAGCTCAACCAACGCTACCCCACAATTTGCCAACCCCGCTGCGGGCGGTGGTGCTACCGCTTATTCCGCCAGCAGTGCCACTACTTCGATACGGGTGAACAATGCGCCAACGGTTACTAGCACCACGGTCCCCCTGATCGGCATCACCGAAGACAATATCACCGACACTGGTACCAGTGTGGCCTCGATACTGAGCGGTGCCGCTTATGCGGATGTGAACGGTGCCCCGAGTGGTATCGCCATCACCGGGGTGGTGAAATCTGCTGGAGGCACTTGGCAATACTCCACCAATGCCGGCGGCAGTTGGGTTAGTTTTGGGGCGGTATCCGGTGTCGGCTCGTTGTTACTGGATTCCAGCGCTTTGGTACGTTATGTGCCGGACCAACAGAATGGCGAGACTGCTACCTTTGACTTCCGTGCCTGGGATTTGACGACGGGGACGGCCTCGACCAACGCTACCCCACAGTATGCCAATACCACCAGCAATGGCACCACTGCTGCCTACTCCACCGGAGTCGCTACGACTTCTATCGTGGTCACTTCCTTGAATGATGCGCCTACGGTGACGAGTGTGGCCACCACGACCTTAGGCAACGTGCTTTCGGCTACCACTTCCGCCGGGGTCACGGTGCCCACGATATTGGCGGGTGTTGGTTATGGTGACGTGGATACGGTGTTTGTGAAAGGTCTTGCCATCACTACGGCCACGGGTAGCGGCCTCTGGGAATATTCCACTAACGGCTTGGCGTGGAACAGCTTCGGCGCAATATCCACCACCAACGCCCTGCTGCTCGGTGCCGGTAGTCAAGTGCGTTACACATCAACGACGGTGACCGAGAGTGCCACCATCGTCTTTCAGGCTTGGGACCAAATTACAGGTACTCCTTCAACCAACGGCTCGCAACATTATGCGGACGCCAGTGTCAGTGGTACGACCACGGCGTATTCCACCGGTACAGCCACTGGCATTTTCCAGGTGAACGACGCGCCTACCATTACCAATGGTTCGACGGTTACCCTGCCCAGCATTACCGAAGACAACATCACCGCCACTGGCACTAGTGTGGCTTCCATACTCGGTACGGCGGGCGTTAATTATGCGGATGCAAACCCCGGCGCATTGGGCGGCATCGCCATCACCGGGGTGGTGAAAGCTGCTGGGGGCACTTGGCAATACTCCACCAATAATGGAGGCGCTTGGGTTAGCTTCGGTGCGGTATTAAGCACTAACGCATTATTGCTCGACACCAACGCCACCACCTTGGTGCGCTATGTCCCCGACCAGCTCAATAGTGAAACTGCTAGTTTTGACTTCCGCGCCTGGGACAGGACTACGGGTACTGCCTCGACCAACGCTACCCCGCAGTATGCTAATGCCAGTGTGAATGGCACATCTACGGCTTATTCAACGGGAGTTGCTACTACCTTCGTCGTCGTTACCGATCTCAACGACGCGCCTACCATTACCAACCTAGCGACGGTGACGTTAGCGGTATCGCTATCAACCACGCCGACCACCGGCACCACGGTGGCATCTATTTTGGCCACGGTTGGGGTCAACTATGTTGATGTGGACACCAGCTATGCACAGGGTCTTATCGTCACGTCAACCACCGGCAGTGGCACCTGGGAATACAATGATGGAGGTGGCTGGACCAGCTTTGGCGTTACGATATCAGCCACCAATGGGCTGCTACTGAGTGCAACTACGCAAGTACGTTACAACCCGGTCTCACTGAGCGAGACCGCCACCTTTGGTTTCCGTGCTTGGGATACCACCACAGGCAGCGCCTCAGCATTCGGCGCTCCTTCCTTCGCCAACCCCGGGGCAGGCGGTACCACTACGGCTTATTCCATCAACAGTGCTACCACCTCGATACGGGTCGACAGCGCACCCAGCATCACCAATGCTTCGACGGTCACCCTGACCAGCATCACCGAAGACAACATCACCGCCGCTGGCACCAGTGTGGCCACGATTCTGACAGGAGCTGGTTATACGGATGCTGACAGCAATGCCGTCAGTGGTATTGCTGTCACCGCAAAGGTGAACTCGGCTGGTGGCGCCTGGCAATACTTCACTGGCGGTGGTTGGACCAACTTTGGTGCTGTATCTACTACCAGTGCGCTGTTGCTGGATTCGGCCACATTAGTGCGTTATGTACCGGATCAGCAGAATGGGGAGACTGCTACGTTTACCTTCCAAGCCTGGGACCGGACTACGGGAACGGCTTCGACCAATGGCACTCCTCAGACTGCCGATGCTAGTGTAAATGGCACTTCCACGGCTTATTCCACTGGTGTCGCTACTACTTCTATTGTGGTGACATCAGTCAACGACGCGCCTACCATCACCAGCAACTTTTCCATCACCAGCATCAATGAAGACAATGTTGCTCAAACCGGCAGGCTAGTCAGTAGCCTACTTACCTCAGCTGTCTGGGCAGATGTGGATACTGGTGCAAGCGCGACGAAAGGCATCGCAATTACCGCAACAACTGGCAACAGCACTTGGCAGTACACCACTGATGGTGGTACCACTTGGATAGATATAGCCACTATCACGCCGGGCGATGCACTGTTGCTTACCGACACCGCCAACACACGTGTCAGATATCTCCCGGATACTATCAGGGGAGAAACTGCTACCCTTAAATTCAAAGCCTGGGATCAATCCGATAGTGGGGTCAACACCAGTGTCGTCACGCTGGGTTCTGTTGGTGGCACTGCTGCATATTCCAGTACTACGGCCACTGTTACTCAGGTGGTTACCAATGTTGCCGACGCCCCAGTACTCGGAGGCCTGAGCGGCACGGTAAGCTACACCGAAAACGCTGTAGGCACGGTGATAGACTCCAGCATCACCCTGACTGACGTAGATGACACGCAGATGGCTTCCGCCAGCATTAGTATCAGTAGTGGCTTTATTGTGAGCGACTTGCTCAACTTCACCAACACAGCCTTTATCACTGGCAGCTACA
>JANYIK010000199.1 GCA_025362115.1 Methylophilaceae bacterium | reverse complement strand
AGAACGCCTCAAAGCCGGACTCGCCAAAACCGGCCGTCAGATGGGCGGTATTTTCAGCGGCGGCAAAATCAACGAAGCGCTGTACGAAGAGCTGGAAGAGACGCTGCTCATGGCCGATTGCGGTGTGACGGCGACCAAAGCTTTGCTGGAGGACGTTCGCAAGCAAGTGAGCTTGGCAGGGTTAAGCGATGCCAGCGAGCTGCGTGGGGCGTTGCAACAAGCCATGACGCGCCTGCTGCAACCTTTGGCACAATCCCTTGATACCAGTGGGCAAAAGCCTTTTGTCATCATGCTGGTTGGCGTGAATGGGGCGGGCAAAACCACCACCATAGGCAAACTCGCCAAGCATTTTCAGGCAGAGGGTAAATCGGTGCTGATTGCCGCAGGCGATACATTTCGCGCCGCTGCGCGTGAGCAATTGCAAGTGTGGGGTGAGCGTAACAATGTGCATGTGGTGGCGCAGGAAAGTGCCGACCCGGCAGCCGTGATGTTCGATGCGGTAAGTTCGGCCAAGGCCAAGAATATAGATATCGTCATTGCCGATACCGCCGGAAGATTGCCGACCCAGCTAAATCTAATGGAAGAGATCAAGAAGATTCAACGTGTGATCGGCAAGGCATTGGAAGGCGCACCGCACGAAGTTTTATTGGTACTCGATGCCAATACCGGACAGAACGCTATAATGCAAGTGCAAGCGTTTGACGACACGCTGAAAGTGACGGGTTTGGTGCTGACCAAGCTCGACGGCACCGCCAAGGGCGGCGTGATTGCGGCGATTGCTAGAACCCGAGCCATTCCGGTAAGGTTTATCGGTGTGGGTGAGCAGATTGATGATTTGCAGCCGTTCGAGGCTGAAGAATTTAGCCAAGCGTTGTTTAGTTAAAATGTCGTCATTCCGGCGGAGGCCGGAATCCAGTTCAGTCAAAGACTAGCGACATCGGCACGTTGAACGCTATAGATATTTGGCTGGATTCCCGCCTTCGCGGGAATGACGGAGTAAAGGGTTTCAATTGATTAAATTCGATGAAGTGACAAAAAGGTATCCGGGCGGCTATGAAGCCCTAAAAAACGTCTCATTCGAGATCGCCCAAGGCGAGCTGGCGTTCGTCACCGGGCATTCCGGCGCGGGTAAA
This sequence comes from Methylophilaceae bacterium, assembly GCA_025362115.1. GTDB lineage: Bacteria > Pseudomonadota > Gammaproteobacteria > Burkholderiales > Methylophilaceae > CAILHX01. The sequence goes on along the minus strand of JANYIK010000199.1, from coordinate 1,464 downwards.
TCCACCTTGCTCAAACTCGCCGCTTCTATCGAGCGTCCAACCAGTGGCACGGTGCTGGTCAACGGCCAGAACGTAGGCAAGATGCGTAGCAGCGGCTTGCCTTATGTGAGGCGCAATTTCGGCATGGTATTTCAGGATCACAAATTGTTATTCGACCGTAACGTGTTCGAGAATGTCGCCTTGCCATTGGCCATCACTGGCGTGACCGGACGTGAAGCGGGTAAGAGAATCCGTGCCGCACTGGATAAGGTAGGGTTGTTGGAACGTGAAAAAGCCATGCCCATCGCCCTTTCTGGGGGCGAGCAGCAGCGTCTTGCCATTGCTCGCGCCATCGTCAGCCGTCCGGCGGTGCTGATGGCGGATGAACCTACGGGTAATCTGGACGAACAATATGCCAACGACATTCTAAGCATCTTCCGTTCGTTCAACGAGGTTGGTGTGACGGTGATCATTGCCACCCACGATGCACGCAGTATCGCCCAGGAAGGCACACAGGTAATTCGGCTAGAACAGGGAAACATGCTATGAAAAGCTGGCTCAGCGCACATCTGCAAGCCCTGCAACAAGTCCTCAAAAAATGGCGTGCCGCGCCCATGAGCCACTTGATGATGGTGGGCGTGATTGGTGCCACGCTAAGCCTGCCCACCGGACTGTACTTAGTGATAGACAACCTACGCAACGCCGCTGGCGAGATCAGCATAGAGCCGCAAATCAGCCTGTTTGTAGCGCTGGAGGCACCAAATGGCGCGGTGAAAGCCATAGATGCCAAGCTGCGCGCGAATCACGCTATTAAGGATTTCAATTTCATCTCACGCGATAGTGCATGGGCTGCATTGCAACAGAATGAGGCTATACAGGCGGTAGGTAGCGGCTTGGAGAAAAACCCTTTGCCTGATGCTTTTGTCGTGCATCCTTTGAATACAGAGCCTGGCTCTGTCGAAACCCTGCAACAAGAGCTTGCACAACTGCCCAATATCGAACACAGCCAACTCGATGCGGCATGGGTCAAGCGGCTATATGCCTTGCTGCAACTCGGCAGCCGTGCTGTGGGCATATTGGCGGCGTTGCTCGGTTTTGCGCTGGTTGCCATCATCGGCAACACCATCCGTTTGCAGATCGAGACCCAGCGCGCCGAGATTGAAGTCAGTAAATTGATCGGTGCGACCAATCGCTTCATCCGTCGCCCCTTCCTGCATGAGGGCTTGTTACACGGGCTTGCGGGCGGGCTGATGGCTTGGATCATTATTCGCATCACGCTGATGGTGTTCAACCGCTCGGTGCAGGATCTGGCCTTGCTCTATTCCTCTGATTTCACCCTGCATATGCTGGGGTTGAATGAGATACTCGTCATGCTGGTGATCGCCGCCGGGTTGGGCTGGTTGGGAGCGTTGCTGGCGGTGAATCGGTCGTTGAAGAATGGTTAAGCAATAGTTGCTTATTTTTTGCTTCCAATAACCCCATGAC
>JANYIK010000183.1 GCA_025362115.1 Methylophilaceae bacterium | reverse complement strand
CCACCACAGGACACCCTTCTTCCCGAGAATCCCTTTTGCTTGGGTAGTCGCTACCGAGTAATCTTGGCAGGGGAATCCCCCGACTAGCAGCGTATGGTCTGGGATAGTTTTCTTATTCTTCTTGAGCTTGGATGTCACTACCGAGATGTCGGTATTGAAGTCTTTATTGTCCTTTTGATCAGGAAAGTGTGAAAGGTAGCAATCTGCTGCATATTGTGATTTCGTCGCGGGTTCCCATTGGTTCGCCCAAATCGTTTTCCAACCGCTTTTCTCTAAAGCGAGCCTGAATCCGCCCACCCCCGCAAATAATTCTGCTGCCGTGAATTCCATGTTTATCCAAGATGAATTGGTTGCTATTTAGGGGAGATTATAGAGAGCTTGTGCTCAGTAGGGAAGATCGAAAATAAAATCTTTTTAATGATGGTCTTCGATGAAACTGGCCTTACCAAATATGAAACGGCATTGAATGAATGCCGTTTTTTAATTTCCGCTACGCACCCGCGCCGCAGGAAACACTGCGCTGAATGTGCTGCCTTTGCCAAATTCGCTCTGAATTTCCAATCTGGCTTGGTGGCGCGTCAGTATGTGTTTGACGATAGAGAGTCCCAAGCCAGTACCCCCGGTTTCGCGCGAGCGGCTACGGTCGACGCGGTAGAAACGCTCGGTAAGGCGCGGAATATGCTCTGGCTCAATGCCGATACCACTATCTTGTACGCTGAACGCGGCTTCGTTACCTTTTTTCTGCCAGTGTATCCATATATGGCCTTGCTCAGGTGTGTAGCGAATGGCGTTACTTACCAAATTGCCAAACGCGCTACGAAGCTCTTCTACGCTACCATGAAGATTCAAGCCTGTATCTACTTCACCCAAGGCAATGTGGTGTTTGCCACCGCTTAGTCCATTGGCTTCATCCAATAACGCGTTGAGCATTCCATTCATATCAATCTCTTGCTCTTGCGTCGGATTAGCGCTGCTCTCTAGTTGCGATAGCACAAGCAGATCGTCCACCAGTGTACGCATGCGGCTGGCTTGAGTCTCCATTAGGTCAAAGTAATGGCGCAAGCCTTCTGGCACCGCGCCGTTTATGTCCTTTAGCGTTTCTAAGAAACCTACCACCACGGTCAATGGGGTGCGTAATTCGTGCGACACATCGGCGATAAAGTCGCGGCGCATGGTTTCAATTTTCTCAAGATGGGTGATATCGCGACAGATAAGCAGTTTTTGGTATTCTCCGAAAGGCACGAGTTGTAGCTCTAAGGAAACATCTGGTATCCGCGAAGCCCTGAGTTTGATTGGTTCGCCGTAGTTGAAATCTTCAAGGTAGCTGGCAAATTCGGATTGGCGGACTAGATAGGCTATGGGCTGTCCTTCGTCTTTGGTCAGATTCAAACCCAACTGGTGCTCTGCTTTGCTATTGCACCATTCAATTTGATCTGCCGCGTTGAGCACCACCACGCCATCAGGCAATGCCCCGGCAGCTTGTTGCAAGCGTTCTAAGGCAGAAGTGAGTTGGATCTGACTACGACTTTGGCGGCGCAACTCATGATAGAGCTCGGAAAAGGCATCTTCCCATACACCGCTGGCACCAGGCAGTGCACTAAGGTCGGGTTTTTTGAGCCAGCGCAGCAGATTACGTAAATGTCGTAAATGTGAGACCAGTAATATGAGTAGCCATGCAATGAACAGAAATAACGCTGTATGTCCTCCTGTCGATGGCGACAATGCTAGGCATAACAGGCCAATAGGGAACAGCGACCACAGGGAGCGCCACCAGAAATCTTGCACTTTGATACCTTTTGATTGTTCTAAGTGACACTATTATCAGCTAGTGTGTAAAAAATCGGTAGCGCTAGTGTGCGGAAAATCTATACCCTACGCCACGCACAGTCTGAATCAATTCTTCATGTCCACTGGATTCAAGCGCTTTGCGTAAACGCCGGATATGTACGTCCACGGTGCGGTCTTCCACATACACGCCGTCACCCCACACTTTATCCAGCACATTGGAGCGCGAATGTACCCGCTCTGGGTTCGCCATTAAAAAGTGCAACAAACGAAACTCAGTAGGCCCTAAATCAATGCTCGCGCCGTTGCCCGTCACGCGGCGAGTAATCGGATCCACGCGCAAGCCGCCAACTTCGACTGGATCATCGGTCATTTGTGGCGCACGGCGGCGTAACACCGCTTTGACCCGTGCTAAAAGTTCACGCGGGCTGAATGGTTTGGTCACGTAATCATCCGCACCTACTTCCAGGCCGCGCACTTTATCCACTTCTTCGCCCTTGGAAGTGAGCATGATGATAGGAATATCTTTGCTGCTACCATCGCTTTTTAATCTACGAGCAAACTCGATACCACTCATGCCGGGCAGCATCCAATCCAGAATAATTAAGTCCGGTTGCGTCTCGCGCATCAGTAACTGCGCTTGCTCTACGCTCATGGCGCGAAGCGGCTGATAGCCTGCTTGCTTGAGATTGAGTGTCAATAATTCCTGAATCGCGGGTTCGTCTTCCACTACTAATATACTTGCAGACATGGGTATCCTTTTTTCGCTTACACCACCAAGACAGAGTACAAGATATGACAATAATGTTACGCTTTAATGACAATAATGAGGGCTTCCTTAATTACCTAGTTGCGGCAGCAGCAGCAGTACCCTAAACTAGCCCATTACCTTCATTGGCTATAAGCCCCAGGATTGGAAAGTAAGCTTATGTTCAAGAATTCAATTGCAAAGAAACTCGCATTTGGTACAGCGCTAGTCATCGTAGTGGTGCAGCTAGTGGCTGCAGTGGTGATGGCACGCCTTACCACCGATGTGCTTGACCATGTAGCCAACGACAGACTGATGGTGCTGAGCCGCACGCTAGCGGACTACTTTCCTGGGCAATTAGTCATAGACTCCAGTAAGAATGTAGCTATGGGTGAATACTCCACTCCCACCCTGATGGCCGGCGGCCATATGCTCAATGGCGACACCATGGTGGTTGACCGTTTCTCAAATGCCACTAACGCGCTGGCCACCGTATTCGTCAAGACGGGGGCTGACTTTGTGCGCGCTACCACTTCAGTGAGAAAAGACGACGGTAGCCGCGCGGTGGGTACACCACTGGATAAATCCAGCAAGGCCTATAGCATGCTGATGAACGGACAGGAATTTCAAGGCGAGATGACCTTGTTCAATCGCAAATACATCACCATCTATCAACCGATTAAAGACAGTGGCGATAAGATCATAGGTGCGACTTTTGTTGGAGTGGGCGTAGATGTCTTCCATCACGCCAGCAACCAAATCCTGACCATGCTCATTGTCACCATGCTGATTTCTGTGGTTGTACTTGTCATTGCACTCATGATCATGGTCAAGCGCCAGGTGGCGCAGCCTTTAATCCAACTGGGGGCAGCAGTGAACAATCTCTCTAGTGGTGATGGTGACCTTGCCAAGCGCTTGAAAGTTGAGCAAGACGACGAACTGGGCGTGGTAGCTAAAGGCCTCAATCAGTTGATGGAGATGTTGCAAAAAACGCTCGGTAGCGTACAACAGGAAGTCAGGCAAGTAAACCAAATCTCGTCGCGCCTTGAATCTGCGGCAAACACTACGCAGCAACAGGTTTCTTCGCAACATGAAGCTTCGATGGAAGTTGCGGCAGCAGTTGAAGAAGTTTCGGTGTCTACCAGCTCGGCATTTGACCAAGCTAAAACTGTTCATGCTGAATTGGAGATTACCCGCCAAGCCTCGGAAGAAAGCCAGCAACAACTATCCAATTTGTCTGCCACACTCAATTCAGCGGGTGATGCCATCAGTGCAGTATCGCATATGCTGGAAGAGTTCCTGCTGCACGTCTCCAAGGTGTCTGCCATCAATAACACGGTGAATGACATCTCCGCGCAGACCAACCTGCTCGCGCTCAACGCCGCGATTGAAGCCGCGCGTGCTGGCGAACAGGGCCGTGGCTTTGCGGTGGTGGCAGATGAGGTGCGCAAGCTCGCTTCCCGTTCCTCTAATTGCGTGGTGGAAAGTAATACCATTCTGTCTCAGTTGGAAACGGAGTCGGCTACCTTGAGCAAGACCGTGACCAACACGGTGGAGACAGTACGCGATAGCTTGGCCCAATTAAAATCTGTGCAGACGCGCTTGTCCAAGTTTGATATGGATATTCAGGATGCCGACCAACGGGCTAATGACATCACGGCGATGATGCAAGAAATTTCTTCTGCTACTCAATCCATCGCCCAGTCTATGGAGCGCATCTCTGCTATTTCAGAAAGTACCCTGCATGAAATGACCAGCGTGAATAGACTGATACAAGAAAATAACCAAAGAACGGGTGCCGTAAATATGCAACTCGACAAATTTAAGTTATAAACAAAACGTTTCTCACCGATTAAATAACGAGCAATAAGGGGATATGTATGTCGGGATTTTTTAGTAAAGAACGTATCACTGCCAGCCCAAATTACAATCGCTGGCTGATACCCCCAGCAGCTTTAGCGGTTCATCTATGTATCGGCCAAGTCTATGCTTTTAGTGTATTCAACGATCCGCTGACTCGCCTCCTTGGTATCACTGCATCCGCTCCAGATGACTGGCATCTTACCGATATCGGCTGGATTTACAGTCTTGCTATTGTCTTTTTGGGACTGTCTGCTGCTTTTGGTGGCAAATGGCTGGAGAAAGTTGGGCCAAGATGCACCATGTTCACAGCCGCATGCCTATTCGGGGGTGGCCTGCTGATTTCTTCAATTGGTGTCCAAACTCACCAGATATGGCTACTTTACTGGGGTTATGGGGTTCTTGGTGGTTGTGGACTTGGTTTAGGTTATGTATCTCCAGTTTCCACTCTTATCTCATGGTTTCCTGACCGTCGGGGCATGGCCACCGGCATGGCCATCATGGGGTTCGGTGGTGGCGCGATGGTAGGTTCGCCACTAGGGGTTTCACTGATGAAGCACTTTGAGTCAGCCACGTCAGTGGGTGTTGCTGAAAGTTTT
>JANYIK010000153.1 GCA_025362115.1 Methylophilaceae bacterium | reverse complement strand
GATGCTGTTGGCACCGGTGGCGTTCACCGTCAAGGTGCCGGTACCGACACCGCTGGTGCCGAGTATCAGGGCGTTGGTGTCGGTGATCGAAACAGCAAAGGCACCGCTGTTGTTAAGTGAGACCGCGCCGGTGAAGTCGTTGCTTTGAGTCAGGGTAATCACGCCTGCACCGCCGTTAAAGGTGGCCGCACCCGCGCTGGCGGCTTGTGTAATCGCACCGGTCTGCGTGATGCCTACGCCAGTCACCGTCAGCGTGCCACTGCCGACTGAACTAGCGCCCAATTGAATGGCGTTGGCATCAGTGATCGAAACAGCAAAGGCACCGCTGTTGTTAAGCGATACCGCACCGGTAAAGTCGTTGCTGGCATTAGCAAGCGTAATCACCCCCGCGCCTGCGTTGACGGTAGTCGCTGCGGCCAAAATATGCCCCGTGCTCTGCGTCACGCCCACGCCATTTAACGTCAGGCCAAAGCCCGTTGCATCCAGGATGGAAGAACCAAATGCCAACGCACCGGGAGTGGTGATGCTGGTGGTACCCCCAGTGGTGACGTTGCCGGTGACATTCAAGCCGCCGGTGCTGTCGTTCAGGGTAAAGCTGCCGCCATTATTGAATGCGCCCAAATTGCTGAGCACGTTAGCTCCGGCCAAAGTTACTGCGCCAGCGGTGCTGCCCGCCAGCGTGCCGGTGCTGATAACACCGGTTTGCGTCACTGCTCCAGTCACGTCGCTAGCAGTGCCTATAGTAGTGGTACCTGTGCCACCCGTGGTCACATTGGCCAGAGCAACGGTGATTCCATTATGAACCTTGACCGCGGTAGCCGTATTGCTACCCGTGCTCAATGCGCCGCCCAGATTGATGGCAGCAGCCCCGCCATCCACCAGAATGTCGCCCGTGCCGGAAGTCAGCGTACCGCCAGCAGTGGTGGTCACGCCAATACCGGCAAGCGTCACGCTGCCCGTGCCGTTGGCGGATACCGCGTTGCTGATGGTCGCCGTTGAACCCGTAGAAGCCAGACTGATGTTGCCGTTGCTGGTGGTGCTGATGTTGCCCGTGGTGGTCAATGCGCCAGTCGCGCTGATGGAAATGTCACTAGCGCTACTGGTAGTACCTATCGCCAGCGCGCCGACCTGCGCAATGTAGATGCCGCCGGTGGTGGTGCTGGCGTTTAGCGCGGTGATGGCAGTATCAATGTCGCCCGCAGCCCCCGCCACACCTATGCCCGTGCTGGCGACAAGGGTGGCCGTGGTAGCCACGATGTTTTCGTTGCCTGCCCCTTCGCCGACGGTGTTATCCGTGATATTGCCCGCCGTCGCAGTGACATTCACCAAGCCGGTGGCGTTGGCGACGCGCCCAAGCAGCACGTTACCCGAAGCCGTCAGCGCAACGGTACCCCCAGCAGCGGTATAGACTGTGCCATTGGCCATGGTCAGATTGCCACTGGTGGCATCTACGGTAATCGTCCCAGCCCCGCCCGTCGTCAGGCTACCCGCTGCGGTATGCGTCACTACGTCACTGTCCAAGACAACATCGCCACTGGTGGTGCTGATCGCGGCGTTTACCGTCAGCGTGGTCTTGCCGTCCACTTCGGCATCGCCGCTCCCGTTGGCAGTCACCACACTGTTCACGTTGACGGTACCTACCGTTTCCTTGATCTTGATGTTGCCGCTACCGCCCAGGGTGCGTACGCCCGTACCGCCAATAATCAGGTTACCCGCGTTGGTCACGTTAATGTCGCCGCTGGTGTTGTTGGTAGCAACCAGCGTACCGATGCCAGTATTGATGTCAGCTGCACCACCAGCAGAACCAATGCCGGTGGCAGCCGTCAGCGTGGCCGTCCCGGAAGTGGTGATATTGTCGGTTTCAGCCGCAGTAGTATCGGTAATCGCGCCCGCAGTGGCGGTCACCCCCACCGCGCTGCTGGTGGTATTGATTTGACCCAGTACCACGTTGTTGGCCGCGCTTAAGTTGACCGCACCGCTACCGGTGGTAAACACCGTACCATCCGCCATGGTGATGTTGTTGGCGGTAGCGGTCACACCTATCGTGCCGGTGGTGCCGGTGGTCAAATCACCGTTCACACCCAAGGTCACGCCGGTGCCGCCGGTCAGGCTCAAGTTGCCGCTGGTGCTGGTGGCGGTGTTGTTCACCGTCAACAACCCGGCCGCATTCAATGTCACCCCACCGCTACCATTCGCCGTCAGCGTGTTACCGATAGTGATTGCGCCTGCCGTGTTGCTGATATTGATGGTGCCATTGTTAGACGTGCTGGCGTTGCCGCTGGTGGTAATCGCACCGCCTGCGATAACGGTCAGCGCCCCGCCTGCTGTTAACGTACCCAAATCTACGCCATTGGTATCGGTGATTTGCACCGCGTTATTACCCGTGTTGCTGGCCGTCACTGTACCGGTAAAGTCGTTGGCCTGGGTGAGCGTAATCACCCCTGCGCCACCACTAAAAGTCGCCGTGCCAGCAGCGGCAGCCTGCGTGATGGCACCAGTTTGGGTGATGCCGACCGCATTAACCGTCAAGGCACCTGTGCCGATGTTACTAGTCCCCAAAACCAAGGCACTGATATCAGTTATGGCCACATTATTGGCACCGCTGTTGTTAAGGGATACCGCACCGGTGAAGTTGTTGCTGGCGCTGTTTAATGTGATCGCACCACCAGCTCCGTTCGCGGTGAAGCTGGAGGCACCGGTGACAGCCAGCGTGCCGCTGTTGGTGATGGCGCCAGCAGTGGCGACGGCG
>JANYIK010000150.1 GCA_025362115.1 Methylophilaceae bacterium | reverse complement strand
GCGATGGGGGCGATGCCGCTGGATATGCCGGAATCCGTATTGGTGCGTTTCAAGGGCAAGATGCAGCCGGGCATCACCCTGCGCGATCTGGTGAATGCGATACCGTATGCCGCGATACAAAAAGGGCTGCTGACGGTCGGAAAACAAGGCAAAAAGAACGTATTCAATGGCCGTATTCTGGAAATCGAAGGCTTGCCCGACTTGAAAATAGAGCAAGCGTTTGAGTTTGCCGATGCCTCTGCCGAGCGCTCTGCTAATGGCTGTACCGTGCGTTTGGATAAAGCGCCGGTCATCGAATACCTGCGGTCTAATGCAGCGTTATTGGAGAACATGATAGACAACGGCTATGAAGATGCGCGCACCTTACGCCGCAGAATCGACAATATCAACGCATGGTTGGCCAAGCCCACCTTGCTGGAACCAGATGCCGATGCTGAATATGCTTGCGTGATAGACATCGACCTCAACGAAATCAAAGAGCCGCTGGTGGCCTGCCCCAACGACCCGGATGACATCAAACCGTTGTCAGCCGTGGTCGGCGACAAGATAGACGAAGTGTTCATCGGCAGTTGCATGACCAACATCGGCCACTACCGCGCCGCCGCCAGAGTGCTGGAAGACGCGGGCATCATCCCCACCCGTCTGTGGATTGCCCCGCCGACACGCATGGACGAAAGCCAGTTGCGTGAAGAGGGTGCTTACGGTGTGTTCGGTCGCGCCGGTGCGCGTACCGAAGTGCCGGGCTGTTCGCTGTGTATGGGTAATCAGGCGCGAGTGGCGGACAAAGCCACCGTATTCTCCACCAGTACCCGCAACTTTGATAACCGTATGGGCAAGGAAGCCAATGTTTATCTGGGGTCTGCCGAGTTGGCCGCGGTGTGTGCGGTATTAGGTAAGATGCCGAGCATGCAGGAGTATCTACAGGTGTTGGGGGACAAGGTGAACAAGGATGCAGAGGCGATCTACAAGTATCTGAATTTTGACCAGATGGCGGAATATAAGCCTAAGAAAGTGATCCCGATTGTGGAGGCGGTGGCTTAGATGGACTTTTCATATGGAGATTTATAGTTAGGGCGCCAGATGAACTCGCCACCTGACCTTGATCCTCAGCTTCACGCTGCGTTGAAGTCGATTTACGAGGAAGTAATGTGGCTTTCTGCTCGCCCCAATGTCACTGCTGGGCGTGCGCGCGCTTGGTACACCCACATCATGGCCGAGGCCGTGAAGCGCAAATTGCGGCACTTTACCGGCAAGGTTTCGGAGGCCGCGGTAGCACAAAGCGATGGCCAGCTAATGCTTGAGCATTTCAAACGTATTCAAACCACGCTTACCACGCTTGTCGAGAAGCATCGCGCTGAACAACTGAACGCTCCTGATTTATTCATCAAAACACTCATTGAGTTCGAGCATGTTCACATAGTTACCCGCGCAGAGAACTATGCTGCCATGCGCGCCAAAGGAAATTATCTCGAAGCTGGCATCGTCCTCCTTCCATGGGAAAATCTCCCCGCTAAACGGCGTGCCGAATTGTGGCAGAAAATGCTTCGTGGAAAGGTGGCAAACGCCGATGCTTTCAAACCTTAGTCGAGTAGGACGGACAACTTGTTGCCCACGGGCTGAATCAAAACCGTCGGGGGTTGCCCGACAGCAAACTTCTTTCTCTTGCTTGGCCAAGAGAAAGAAGTCAAAGAGAAGGCCACCCTGCTGCCTTGCCCCTAAAGGGGTACCCGCCAACACACCTCCAGGACGGGTGGCAATCCAACTCGCCCTAACAGACCACACAAAACGTGGTCTGTCGCGGAGCTCAAACAAAGGTTGCCGCCAAGCCCCCGTCCCTTCGATAAGCTCAGGACAGGCTTGGAGCTGCGTTGGCGGCTGCGGCACAAGGGAAGGGTGGTGCGCCATTGCTCTGCCGTCATTCTGGCGTAGGCCAGAATCCAGCTCAGTCAAATAGGTGGCATGCGTTAAACTTGATACTTGACTAGATTCCGGCCTCCGCCGGAATGACGAGGTTGGGGCTTTCTGTCAGAATTCTTCTTGTGGTCAACGGCAAAGTTCCAAGACCGTTTGTTGGAAGCAAGTCTGTTTTTCATTCAATTTGAGGAGATCCAAATGAACAAGTTTTTTGCGGTTTCAGCAGGTGCAGCATTATTGTTTGCCTTGCAAGGCACGGCGTGGGCGGAGGAGCCTCCTCCTCCGGGTGGTGACAAGGAACATCATGGTTTGATGGAGAAGGCCGATACCAACCATGATGGCAAGATCAGTTACGACGAATTCAAGGCATTCCACGAAG
>JANYIK010000111.1 GCA_025362115.1 Methylophilaceae bacterium | reverse complement strand
TTCGGCCAGCCGCGCGGTATGCGGACGAATGAAAAAGGCGAGCGCGAAGGCTTTAACACGATGGTTTATTCTGAGCCGGAAGTGCGCCGCATCGCGCATGTAGCTTTTGGCATCGCCATGAAGCGCGAGAAAAAGCTGTGTTCCGTGGACAAGGCTAATGTGCTGGAAACCACAGAATTCTGGAAAGAGATCGTGATTGACGTGGCGAAAGAATATCCACAAGTGCAACTGACCCACATGTACGTGGACAACGCCGCCATGCAGCTCATCCGCAACCCCAAGCAGTTCGACGTGATGGTCACCGGCAACATCTTCGGTGACATCCTGTCGGATGAAGCCTCCATGCTTACCGGCTCCATCGGCATGCTGGCTTCCGCATCGCTGAATGAAACCAAAAAGGGTTTGTACGAGCCTTCACACGGCTCTGCCCCGGATATCGCGGGCAAGAACCTGGCCAATCCGCTGGCGACTATTCTTTCTGCTGCGATGATGTTGCGCTACACCTTCAACAACGAAGCCGCTGCTGGTCGTATCGAAGGCGCGGTGAAGAAAGTGCTGGCTGCGGGTTACCGCACCGGCGACATTTTTGAAGCAGGAACCAAGAAGGTTTCTTGTTCGGAAATGGGTGACGCAGTTGTAGCGGCTATGTAATTAAAGCCGTTCTGAAACGAAGCGCATTTGAAGCGAAATAATGGGGAGCTACTTGCTCCCCATTTTCTTTTTCACCGCGCCGCTGGTGACTTTCTCTGTCACTTTGGCGACTACTTTCTTGGCCGCAAACACGGCGGCGGTGGCAACTATTCTTTTGGCAACACGTTTCAATATACCCATTTTCACTTCTCCTATTTGCAGTCTATTGTACTCAGTTCCCCGCGCGAAAAATGGGGTTTGAGTTCGGTCAGTTTTTGCGCTTGTTCTGGCGATACATCGTTGATGATCAGGTTGGTTTCTTTTGACCCCTGTCTGCGCTTGGCTTTGACGGCACTCTTGACACCCATGCCGCGCAACTTTTCTAAAAAATCGTTGGCCAGTTTTTCATCCTTGAACATGCCTAGCGAGATGGCGTTGCGCCATTTTGGATCTTGAATGATGAGCGCTTCTGCCACGCCTAATGTTTTTAATTCATCTAGCTTGGCTTGTGCCAGTGATAAGGTCTTTTGTGCTGGGATATATACCCAGTAGCGTGTTTTTTCTGGGGATGATTTTTCCTGGGATTGCGTGATGGCGCTCAAGCCCAGTTTTTTCAGTGCTGTCTGGGCACGCACAGCATCGGCTGCGGCAAAGCTGCCCCATTCGTAACAGGTAAGAACCGAGACGCTGGGGGCAACGACCGGCGGTTCTGGCGCGCGCTTCGGCATGGCGGTGAGCTCTTCGTTGGAAAGCACCTTGATGGCGTTCTCAACGGGCTTAACGGCTTCTGTGCCGGTGTCTGGTTCTTGTTGCTTGATAAAGCCGCTGGCTTGGAAAAAGCCCAGTAAGGAAAAATTAACAAAAAGCAGCCCCCAAATAACCCATTTCATCCGTTCGATTCTCTATCCAATAGCCACAAACCTTGTAGCACTAGATTATCTAATATCTCTCCCTCAGGTAGAAGCGCTTGCAGTGCTGCGGCATCCCCACCTGTCAGCAGCAAATGTGGTGGGACGCCGTTGTACATGGTGAGCGCCTGATATTGTGTTAACACCGCGCCCGCCATGGCGCGCAGGGCACCACTGGCAATCGCATCATCGGTGTTGGTGGGGAAATCTTCCAACTCACCGCCACTTGGCGCTAATTGCGTATTGGCATGGAGTGCTGTTTGCATGGTCACAAACCCGGGAACGATCACGCCACCCAAGAATGTACCGTCGGAAGTAAGTGCATCTACCGTCAATGCAGTCCCTGCCGAAGCCACGATGCAGGAGGCTTTTGTGTGATGCCGGGCGGCAACAAGCGCAGCCCAGCGGTCGCACCCCAGTTGTTCCGGTATCGCATAACCGTTTTTTACCCCACAGGCGGCAGCACTACTTTTAACCCAAAGCGTGGGAGTAGTTGCCAGTGCCACCTTGATGCTTTTTTCAACGACACTGCCCGCGACATTGGAAACTACCGCACGGATAATCTTGTGGTCGCGCAGGGTTTCCGTCAACTTGGCAATTTCGTCATGTGCCAAAGCGCCTTGCGCCAGCCACTTCTTATTGTGGATGCCCCATTTAATGCGGGTGTTGCCAGCGTCTATGGCCAGGATATTCATAGGTTTCTTAAACTAATTTCTGCTGATGAAAAGCGTTTTGCACCTTGGCCACTATCTACCAGCAGCGCGCCGTCTTCGGCGATACCTGCTACCTTGCCGTACTGCTCATCACCATTAGGTAACAACAGCCGTACCTGCTTGTCCTGATAGGCGTGCAGGCCTTGCCATTCCTCGCGCAATTGGGCGAATCCCTCGCTTTCAAATTGCGTCAACACTGTGTTCAAATGCTTGAGCAAATTCGCCAATAATTCATTGCGGTGAACGGGTTTGATTTCCTGCATGTCCGCCACAGGTTGATCTATGCCATTGCGTATCTCTTCTGGCAGATGCACGTTCAAGCCGATGCCGATCACGGCGGCGCTGGGCCCCATCATTTCGCCTTGCAACTCGATCAGGATGCCCGCCAGTTTGCGGTTTTGGTAAAGCACGTCGTTCGGCCACTTGAGGGCGATGCCATCTGCGCCAAGTGCATTCAAAGCTCGTGCCAAGGCCACGCCCACTGCCAAGCTCAATCCGCCCAAACCACTTGCCCCAGTATTGAAACGCCACAGCAATGAAAAAGTCAGGCTCGCACCGAGGCCGGAAACCCACGACCTGCCACGCCGTCCGCGCCCGCTGGCTTGAATCTCCGCCACTAGGCAAGTGCCATGCGCCGCGCCATTAGAGGCGCGTTGCATCAGCAGGCTATTGGTCGAGTCGCACGTTTCGAGGATGGTTAAGCTGAATTTTTTGGCATCTTCACCCAATGTTTTTGTGATCTGTTTTACATCTATAAAATCGAGTGCGCGCGCCAGTTTGTAGCCTTTGCCGCGCACTGAGTAGATATCAATGCCCAAACTCTGCGCGTGTTGCAGCGCGTTCCATATTGCTGCACGGCTGATTTTCAAGTGTTGACCCAGCAGTTCGCCAGAATGGAATTCACCATCGGCAAGCAGGCGCAGGACAGGAAAAGTGTGGCTATTCATCGGCTGAATTATAACCGCTAGCCGTGATTGCCTAGTCACAGTGTAAAATAGCGCCAAATCAACCCATTGTCATACGACATGTCCCAAGAAAAAACTCCTGTCGCTCCCGCTTCCAATTTCCTGCGTGGCATTATCGACCGCGACCTTGCCGCCAACACCTACGCCAGCCGTCATTGGGGGCGGTCTCCGGGCGATGCCGCACACCAGGCCGCAGGCGAACCGGACCCCGCCAAAATCCGTACAAGATTCCCGCCAGAACCTAACGGCTACCTGCACATCGGCCATGCCAAGAGTATCTGCCTCAACTTCGGCCTGGCGCGTGATTACGGCGGTGTCTGCCACATGCGTTTTGACGACACCAACCCGGAAAAAGAAGAACAGGAATACGTCGATAGCATCAGCGAAATGGTGCAATGGCTGGACTTTGGCTGGAATGCGTTTGGCGAAAGCCACCTCTATTACGCCAGCAACTACTTCGACTTCATGTACCGCGCGGCAGAAGCGCTGATACAGGCAGGCTACGCCTATGTGGATGAACAGAGCGCCGACGAAATGCGCGCGAATCGTGGGACGTTGACTGAGCCCGGCAAAAACTCCCCGTGGCGTGATCGTAGCAAGGAAGAAAATCTCACACTATTCCGCGAAATGCGCGACGGCAAACACGCCGACGGCGCGATGGTGCTGCGTGCCAAGATAGATATGACCTCGCCCAATATCAATCTGCGCGACCCGGCCATTTACCGCATCAAACGCGCCCACCACCACAACACCGGCGACAAGTGGTGCATCTACCCCATGTATACCTACGCCCACCCGATAGAAGACGCGCTGGAGCAGATTACCCATTCCATCTGTACACTGGAATTCGAAGACCAGCGCCCGTTCTACAACTGGCTGCTGGAAAAACTGGCGGATGCAGGCCTGCTGGCAGACCCGCTGCCGAAACAATATGAGTTCGCCCGTTTGAATCTGACTTATGTCGTGCTTTCCAAGCGCCGCCTGATTGAGCTGGTCGAGCAAAAGCACGTATCAGGCTGGGATGACCCGCGCTTGCCTACGCTGGCTGGGGCGCGGAGGAGGGGATACACGCCGGAAGGCTTCCGTCTGTTTGCCGAGCGGATTGGTGTGAGCAAGGCTGATTCGTGGATTGAATACACCATCCTCGAAGACTGTATGCGCGAAGTGTTGAATGAGTCTGCGCCGCGCCGTATCGCCGTGCTCGACCCGATCAAGCTGGTGATTGATAACTACCCCGAAGGCCAAAACGAGGATTGCTTTGCCCCCAACCATCCGCAAAAGCCGGAGCTGGGCAAGCGGACCGTGCCGTTGTCAAAAGAGCTGTGGATTGAGCGCGAGGATTTTATGGAAGAGCCGAGCAAAGGCTACTTCCGGCTATTTCCGGGGAATAAAGTCAGGTTACGTTATGGCTATGTGGTGGAATGTACCGGCTGCGAGAAAGATGCCAACGGCAACGTCACCACTGTACATTGTACCTACCTGCCAGACACCAAATCCGGCACGCCGGGTTCGGATGCGGTCAAGGTCAAAGGCAACATCCACTGGGTCTCCGTGCCGCACGCCTACGCCGCCGAAGTGCGGTTGTATGACCGATTATTTAAGGAAGCGCATCCGGGGGCAGGGAATAGAAACTATCTTGACGACATCAACCCGGATTCAGTGAAAGTCATCACCGCGCAACTCGAACCCTCGCTCAAGGATGCTAAACCCGCCGAAGCCTTCCAGTTTGAGCGGCATGGCTATTTTGTCGCGGATAGGAAAGACAGCATAGAGGGTAAGCCGGTGTTCAACCGGACAGTGACGTTGCGGGATTCTTGGCAACGATAAACTGGTTTGAGTTTATTCTCTATTTCATGCATGGATTGTCCTATACAAACTTATGAAAGATATTTATGGCCTCTACATTTGCAGATTTAGATGAACTAGTTCTAACTTGTCGTGACCATAAAGCGAAAGGCTACATTTCAGAAGCTGTTGCGAGTTACAGATCTGGTGCATATAGGGCATCTATCGTCTCAACTTGGATTGCAATTTGTTTTGATGTAATCGAAAAAATTAGAGAGCTTGCGCTTGCTGGTGACGCTCAAGCTGAGCAGCTAGCAAAAGAAATTGAGGATACAAGAGTCAAAAATGATATTAGCAAAGCACTTAAATTTGAAAGAGAGATTTTAGAAATTGCTAGAGATAAGTTTGAATTAATATCACCAATTGAGTTTATTGATTTACAAAGAGTTCAAGAAGACCGAAATCGTTGCGCCCATCCATCTCTAGCATCAGAAGAGCAAATTTTCACACCTTCAGCGGAACTAGCCAGAGTTCACATACGCTCGGCAGTATCTCATTTACTTGCGCATCCACCTGCTCAAGGGAAATATGCTCTTGATAGGCTTTTATCAGAAATCAATTCCGAATACTTTCCACATGAAGCTGACAAAGCTCAGATTGCATTTTTGAATAGCCCTTTAAAAAAACCTCGTCAGTCATTAGTAAGAAATTTAATAGTGATTTTGCTTAAAGATGTACTTAAAGAAAATGTCGAATGGAAACATAAACGCAGAATTAAAGCAGCCATATCTGCAATTAAATCTATGCATCCAGAATGGTATCTAGCTGCATTGTCAGAAAAAGCATCACAAATACTGGGTAGTCTTAAAGATGATGAGTTGGGGAGAATTGAAGCGTTTTTCAGATGTGTAAACGATGTTTGGCAACATTTAGATAATGGCTTACAGCAACGATGTAAAAGTTTCGTTACCAATTTGCCAAGTGAAAATATTGATGACATAGATTTTTTCTTGTCATTTGCTCCATTAGAGAAAGCTGCGGAACAAAGAGTCACAACTTACACAGCAAAAGATTATGCCAATGCATTGTTTTTTCCAATTCCAAAAGTAATTGCAAATAATTTTATTAAAAGCTATCTAGCAGCGAGTTCATTTGATAGCGCAAATGCGTGGAGCAAATTAATTGCGTCAAATGCGGAAGATTTTGATAAAAACCAAATTATAGAAATAATTACAAGGGTCTTAGGAAGTTAAAGCGGGTTAGATTTCAATAATCTGAGTAATTCAAGGTACAGATTACCACGACGATGATTAAAGCGAAATTCAGTTTCTTTGAGGTGCAAATGGAAAGTGTCATTAGACACCCCGTTAAACTTTT
>JANYIK010000092.1 GCA_025362115.1 Methylophilaceae bacterium | reverse complement strand
TATGCTTTTCGCCGCCATTTCTTTCAGCATGCTGGGTTTCGATACGTAGTCGCAGATGCGCCGACTGTTGTCGTTGCGTCAAGCTACGAAACAGACAAATTGCTTGCTGAATATGCAGAGTTTCACTACGGCGACACTTATTTTGGCGTAGCCAATTTCCCTCAAACCCTAGCGCAATTAGCGATTGCGGCGATGGGTAATAAACCAGCACGGCGCGCGCTAGACCTGGGTTGTGCCACTGGACGTGCTACTTTTGAACTGGCGCGACATTTTGATCAAGTGGCGGGTGTGGATTTCTCGGCACGTTTCATCGGGCTTGGGACACAGTTGGCAGAACAAGGTGTGATGCGCTACACACTGACAGATGAAGGCGAGCTGAAATCCTATCACGAGCGCAGTCTGGCCAAGCTAGGTTTGGTAGCGGTGCAGGGCAAGGTAGAGTTCTCTCAAGGCGATGCCTGCAACCTTAAGCCGCAATTAACGGGCTACGATTTTATTTTGGCGGCCAATCTCATTGATCGGCTGTACAGCCCTGTCAAATTTCTTACGGCGATACACGAACGCCTTAACCTGGGCGGGTTGCTTATGATTACCTCGCCCTATACTTGGCTAGAAGAGCATACTCGGCGCGAGGAATGGATAGGCGCCTATAAAAAAGACGGCGAGAACTTCACTACGCTGGATGGGTTAAAGTTGCTGCTGGCATCGCATTTCCGTCTTACCCAACAGCCAATCGAAGTGCCCTTTGTCATCCGTGAAACGAAACGTAAATATCAGCATACTTTGGCCGAAGTCTCCATTTGGGAACGCATCTTATGAGCTTTGATTTTGACCGCGAAATATCACGCGCAGGCACGCATAGCGTTAAGTGGGACGGTTGCGCCGAGTATTTTGGCCGTGCCGACGTGATGCCTCTATGGGTGGCCGATATGGATTTTGCCGTGCCACAAGCCGTGACAGAAGCCTTGCAAGCACGCGCGGCGCATCCGGTTTACGGTTATACCCAATTCCCTGAAGAGTTGTACGATGCGCTGATTACATGGCTGCATCGGCGACATGGCTGGCAGGTTGAGCGCGAATGGGTCGTGATGGCACCCGGGGTGGTGCCGTCCTTGTATGCTGCTGTAGCAGCGTTTTCCCAAGCTGGGGAGAGCGTCATCGTGCAGCCGCCGGTCTACTTTCCGTTCATGTCCTGCGTCACTGAAGCTGGCAGAAAATTGGCGCTCAACCCTCTTAAACTGGAACATGGGCGTTACCGTGTTGATTTAACCCAGTTTGAGGAATATGCCGCTCAGGGTGCGCGACTGCTGTTGCTGTGTTCTCCGCACAATCCAGTGGGGCGAGTGTGGGAGCGGCAAGAGTTGCAGGATGTACTGGCGATAGCCAAGCGTTATGACATGGTGGTTTTGTCGGACGAGATTCATGCCGATCTGCTGTATCCCGGCATGACGCATACGCCACTCGCAACGCTTGAAGGCGCAGCAGATCACGTCATCACTACGGTTGCCCCCAGCAAGACCTTCAACATTCCCGGACTGGGGTTATCCGCCCTGGTTATTCCCAATCCGGCGCACCGCGCGGGCATCAACAAGGCGTTCGGCTTGTTGCACGTGAGTGCCGCCAATCCATTCAGTATTACTGCCTTTAGTGCAGCTTACAATCATGGCGAGGCGTGGCTGGACGCGCTGATGGCATATCTTGCTATGACGCGTGACGCGGTGCGGGAATTTTTGCAAACGCGACTTCCACAGATTCAGCTGATTGAGCCTGAAGGCACTTATCTGCTGTGGCTGGATTGCAGGCTGTTAGGGATGAACGACAAGCAGCTTAAGGATTTTTTTGTACTTAAGGCAGGTGTCGGCATGAGTCCTGGCGCAGTTTTTGGCGAAGCTGGGAGTGGGTTTATGCGCTTGAATATCGCTGCTCCTCGCAACAACATCATGGCGGCATTGGAGCGTATCGCGCTTTCACTTGACTGAATAATTTGAAGAGGTTCAAGCAAATCAGTTTAGATGTTAATCTAATCCTTATCAGCCCAAGCTCCGATCACTTCAATTGAAGTTCCGCTAACAGTTTTTAGGAGTTTCCATTGGCAAAACCACCACGGTCATTTCAAAAATCATATACCAAGTCGCAGCAAAGCGTGCTTGTACTATTGCAGCAAGCGGTGACTTTGCATAATCAAGGTAAATCACAAGAGGCTGAAGCGCTTTATACGCAGGTCTTGCAAGTTCAGCCGAACAACTTTGATGCTTTGCATTTGCTGGGTTTGCTTGCCTCACAGACGGGGCGACTGGCCTTGGCAGTCGATTTAATGCAGCGAGCGCTGAATATCAATGGCAAAGATATCAACGTGCTATTTAATTTGGCAAATACGTTGCAAAGAATACAGCATCATGAAGAAGCCTTGAAGAGTTATGATCGCTTACTAAAGTTGCGGCCTGACTTTTTTCAGGCAATCAATAATTTAGCCATTAGCCAGCTAGCCTTGGGGCGCAATGCAGACGCGTTGGCAAGTTTTGAGCGCGGAATCAAGCTCAAACCTAGAGAGCCTTTTTTTCATAAAAACCGTGGTGATGTGTTGCGCATTATGCAGCGCCATGATGAAGCGCTTGTAAGTTATAAAACAGCGCTTGAAATAAACCCTGACGACATTAGTACGCTCAATAACTATGGCGCCTTATTGCAAGTGGCTCGAAAACATGAATTGGCGATCACTTGTTTTAATCGTATTTTGAATCTTAACCCGCATGATGTCGTGGCGATGCATAACCGAGGTAATGCTTTGCGGAGTTTACGGCGCTATCCAGAGGGGCTTGCTAGCTATGATGGCGCTTTAGCGCTCAAGCCAGACTTTGTGGATGCTTATGTCAGTCGTGCCGAGGCGTTGCTTGACATCGGCGAGCAGCAAGCCGCGTTGGCGAGTTTTAATACAGCACTCCAGCTTAATCCGCAGTCGCTTACACTTAAACTCAAGGGCTTGTTGGCGCATGTGCCGGTATTTGCGCAAAGTGCGAAACAGGTGGCTAGCGCTAGGGCGCAATTTGAGCATGATTTGGTATCTTTACAAGCATCGATTACCAGCCATGCTTGTGAGGATGAAACTGCCATTGTGGGCGAAATTTTGCCGTTCTTTTTGGCGTACCAGGCAGATAATAATCGCGCTTTGCTGGAAACATTTGGCAAACTGAGTTGCGAGTTGATGGGGCGTTGGCAAGCCAGGCAAGGATTAATCTTAAATTGGCAGCCGCCAAGCCCATCAATGCCGATACGTGTCGGCATTGTATCTGCGCATATTCGTCGGCATTCGGTTTGGGATGCGATCGTGAAAGGTTGGTTTGAGCAATTAGATAAGACGCGCTTTGAGCTACACGTATTTTATGTGGATGCCGTACAAGATCAGGAAACCACTATCGCAAAAGCCAACGCTACAAGTTTTGAGGGCGGAGTTAAATCCGCAGCAGACTGGGCAAAAATAATCCTAGCAAAAAATGTGGATACATTGATTTACCCTGAAGTGGGCATGGATCCGACAACCTTTAGATTAGCTTCTATGCGTCTAGCCCCCATACAAATGGCAACTTGGGGGCATCCTGAAACCACCGGCTTGCCGACCATGGACTATTATTTATCCGCGGAAAATTTTGAAAGCGCGGATGCTCAAAGTTATTACTCAGAGCAGCTTATTTGCCTGCCTAATCTTGGCTGTTATTACTCGGCAGAGGAAATTGAGTTTCAGCCCGTTAATTTAAGCAATCTATTAAGCAATCTAGGCATTGACTCCGAAAAGCCCTTGATGATTTGCCCCGGAACACCCTTTAAGTACGCGCCACAGCACGATCATGTGTTGATAGACATTGCGCGTAGGTTGGATGATGTGCAATTTGTGTTTTTTACCTATCATCGTATTCCAGAGTTAAGTCACAAGCTGGCGCAGCGCTTATCTACATATTTTTCCGAAGCAGGCATGAGCTATGAAAAACACGTGCGGTTCATTTCTTGGCAAAAGCCATCTGAGTTTCATTTTTTAATAAAAAATGCACATGTGCTGCTTGATACTATTGGTTTTTCCGGCTTCAATACCGCCATGCAAGCGATTGTCTGTCACACGCCCGTAGTGGCCTATCAGGGGCAATTTATGCGTGGACAATTGGCGAGTGGGATTCTTAAGCAACTAGGTATGCAGGCCTATATTGCGACTAATAAGCAAGAATACGTGGAGTGTGCTGTTAAATTAGTGACAGATGTCGTGTTTGCAGACCAAGCACGTAAAAAATTACAAGCCTCTGTGCATACACTGTACCAAGATATAAGCGTGATAAAGGCGCTAGAAGAAATGCTTAGTGAATTAAGCAATAAGCACAGAGATTCTTTTATAGGTTCTTGAAGTTTTCCGGCATCTCGATCACTCTCGTTGCAAAAAAGATTTCACGCAAAAAACACAACAGGCCTGCAACTAGCGAAAGCATGGCCGAGATGAATAGTAGCGATACCAAATGGAACGGGTTCATTGCCATTTCAACGCCAACAAATAACGTGCCTATCACCAGACACACCAGTAGCAAAGCGATGGTGCACAAGCTAATAGCCCAATGTATCCAGCGTGCGCGGCGCAGCAATTTCTTCATTTCAGGATAGTGTTTGTTTTGTTGCGAATCACAGCCAGACTCCTTGAGTATCCTGAAACGGTCCACGACACGCGCCAGTCGGCTGGCTAGTACGCTTAAGATTGCACCTACGCCAGTGAGCAAAAAAACTGGCGCGACGGCTTGTTGGATGACTGAGGCGATACTGACGACATTGTTGACGGTTTGCACGAAAGATTCCTTCTCAAGATTTTCGCTATTATGCGTTAATATGGTTTTGTATCACACCCCATAGTCACGTTGAGGAGCTCACCATGCGTTTTTATATTGCCTTTTTTTCCTTGTTGTTTGCGACCTCATCTCATGCGTTGGACTTGAGCAATCTTTCCAATCAGGATGCCAGCGGTGGCTTGAAAGATGCCTTGATCCAAGGGGTCGGTAGTGCCGTCGGTAAGTTGGGTGC
>JANYIK010000069.1 GCA_025362115.1 Methylophilaceae bacterium | reverse complement strand
GAAAATGGCACTAGAAGCCCACCTAACAATAAAGCCAAGATGACCATCACTACGGCTAGCTCTATTAAGGTGAAACCTAGTTGTCGAGTTAATGAAGTTTTCATTTATGGGGCAACAATAAAAGTGCGATCATTATACGATGAACTTTTGGACAGGTTAGGCGCATCAAAAGTTGTATCGCCATTTGTATTTTGTGCGCTGTCTAAGTAATCATTAACGTTACAGGATGTAGATGGACGCGTTTGGGCAGAACCCTTTACAGCAAAGGGTGACGCTGTAATTGGAGCCCCCGTTGCTATCAGCAACGCCGTAAGCCCAGTTCTGCTGCCTGCCGTCATAGTGGGTGTAGGTCTAGCAAGTGAATAGTAAAGGTAGTCTTGCCAGTTATTGGTTGTAAACCACGAAGGAAGGCTATTTGCGGCAGGATAAGTTGGTAGGGCAAGGTCAGAGCAAGGGGTATAAGAAAAAGTCCCAGAGCCAGTGCAGGTTACTGCACCACAGGAACCAAGAGTACAAGAGCCAGTTCTGGTATTGACTTGTGCGGCAGGGCTAGTAAATACGCCATTAAACTTATAAGACCCGCTTGCGCCACCGCTGAGCGTACAAACCCCAGCACTCGTACAGCTAAAGGTTCTGGTTGTTCTTGTGCAGCTACCTGCGCCTGTGCAGGTGCAGGTGACACCTGATCGACTACATGAGCCAGTATTACTAGTCCAGGTGGCAGTTGGGCTAGTTCTGATGTATTGCACATTCGTTATTTTGCTGAATGCACAAGTGCAGTTTACATTGCTGGCACAAGTGCAAGAAGTGCTAGCGCTAGTGGCTGTGGGTAATAACCCGGACAACGTAGATGTTTGGCAAGAGTGCGTGAGCGGATTAGCAAGCGGTGCCGCGTAAGGAAAAAAGCCGTTGGTGGTGTTATAGCTGTTGAGAACGTTCTTTGCCTCAGTCGCGGCGCGTTTTTCCACCTCGGCCATTAATTCATCAATGGTGATGTAGACTAATTTGTCGTTGAAATAGTAGGGGTGCTGATAGGTAGTATCACTCTCTGGCACATTTCGCATATCTTCACCCATGTAGAAATCTTCATCAGGCAAGGTGTAACCGGTATTGGATTTGATGCCCCCTCCCGCTGCCAGGTAGAAGCTATCTAGATATTCACTCGCGTTAGGCGCTGCGGCACTGCGGTCTTGTGCACCCACAATTGCGCCGGGGGCAATAATGACCACGGCAACACGGTTGGATATTAGGTTTCCTCTTTTATCATAAACCGTCATCCAATTATAAGTTGGGCTGGTAATAATGCCCGGATTGATGATGGGATCTGTACCGGTTTGGTAGTCATGTACCAAATTTCTTGAAACCGCATACCACAGCCTGTTACCTGAGCCATCGCGGACATCCACGCCAAAGCCTGTCAAGGGTAAAGCCGTGCATGGGTTAGTTTGCCCCAACCATGGTAATTGGCCAAGTAAAAAGCTGTAGTTAAAAGTACCGGTATAACAATCGCTATTACCATCATAGTTTCCGTCGCCATTTCTGTCCGGGAACGGCATGCTACCCGGCAAATTAGGGTGGCTGACCGACCAGCCAATGACGGCTGCTTTGGCTTCGGTTAAAGCGTTTAGTGTTATTTTTTCTCTCTCAATTTGAACGTTTGACTGATTTAGTGCTTTGAAAGCAAAAGCTGTTGCGCTCACGGCAAGTACCAGTGTCATTAAGAGCAAAACGGCACCTTGTTGTCGCTTGAAAAACAGACTATTTAACCTAGGTTTTTCCATGAAGTTAAGAGCTATTTTTCTGTTGTAGTAGCTGCTGTGCTTGCTTTGGGAGATAACGCGTCAACCAGTTCACTGGCTTTTTTCTTCAGCTCGTCCAAGCCTAAGGTTTTGCTTACTTTGTCTATTGCCGATTCCGGCTCCGCTTCTTCCATCACTGGTTTTGGTGCTTCGCTCAGGTGGTTGTAGATTTTGCCAGTGTTGGGGTCATATACTTGGCCGGGTTTCAGGTTGGCGGATTTGTTTTTGTTTACGGTGACCTTAACTTGATTTTTGTTGAGTTGACCCACGTTTACTTCGCCAGCGGCGGTTTTTTCTGTGACCGCACGGTCGTTAATCCACAGCGTGTTTTTGCCATCGCTACGGCTGATATAGCCATTCATGATGACGGGTCTGATAGCGACAGGCGCTTGTTGCTCGGTCACCACATCATCATCTTTGCTGATGTCTTCGGCCTTAATCACTTTATCCGGTGCTTTGCTATTTTTGCGTATCACGTTCATCGTGGCGCGATCATTCGGGGTAAAGAATAAGCGCCCCATATGAGTTTGTTCCTCGGCGTTTGCGAGAGAGGGCAGCGTAGCGATGATGAGCAGTAAATACTTCATGGCGTGGCCTTTGGTTCAGCGAGTGTGAGCCAGTCTATCTCGCACACCGCATTCAGGTTGGGCTCGAATTTACCGCGTGGATTGCTATTGGTCTGTGTAATAGCACAATCACGCGGCATGAAGGGCGGGTTAGATTCGCCGGGCAAGGCGGTGAGTAGCGTAAATAAGTCTTCTTCGTGCAGCATAGCAAGGGTAAGCTTCATCACCGAGCGATGCAATTTGAAGCTACCGGCGCTGACTGGAAATTTGGGCTTGTAGTCTTCTTGTGTGGCAATGTCGTAGCTCACACCAAAAAGTTTGTATTTTTGGTTGACGTTGCGCAGGTCAGTAATCCAATCCAGGCGCTGTTCTTCGCCAATAAAGCCGCGCTTAATCAGCGCTTGATAAATTGGCAGATATTTGGTGATGCTTTCTTTTTCGGTGCCGGATGATTGATACTGTTGCCGCGCTTTGTCTAGCTCTGCCTGCTGCGTTTGCAACGCTTCTCGCGCTTTAGTTTCACGATTGTTGGCGCTGGCGACCACGAACCAAGCAAACACCAGCGCCACCAGCAGTGTAACCAGCGGTATTTGCAGCTTGCGTAAATCGGCTACGGCGAAGTTCATGATGGTTGCACCGGCTTAGGTAAGACTTTTACTACGGGCTTTAGAAACAGACGTAACTGAAACTGCGCGGGTTCCTGTTGTTGCGTGTTGTCATCTAAGGTGCTGCCTTGCAGCGACACATGTGAGCTGGTGTTCACGGGTTGCGTCAAGATAGTGACTTGCGCCACTTCTTTGTTTTTCCGCAAATTTTCAGCCAATGCTTCCACGCTGGTTTGAGCAGCACGGTAGTCGCCAGCGAAATTTTTGATTTCACCATCCATAAAACCAATTTCATACAAGCCGCTAGGCGGTTTAGGGGGAGGAGCAACCACGGCTTGCCCCGGGGCATTAGACGTAGCTTTGGTGTCTTTATGCAGACTGTTGGTATCAACAAATTTGGGATCTTCAGTTTGTGTCCAGCGTATGCGTCGGACGGAGATTTCGGGCTGCACATCAAGCGCTTGGCTGATAAAAACCATTAGCCGTTGCGGGTTTTGGTTGGGATCGTCAAATTTTTGCGCGAGTTCTGCCGCTACTTTTAACTCAGCGCCAGGGACTGGGGTTTTAGTAAAGCTGTTGGAAACAGCGCGGTAAAGATTTTCTTGTATTTGCGTTTGGGTTGCGGCTTGTTTGGTTTGGTTTTTGATGTCTATCGAACTCCATAGGCTATTCATTGCAAGCAATGCGGCGATGCTGACAGCGGCGATGCTGGTGATATTAAGCCCGAAGCGCGTAAGCAGTAATTGATGGCTTTTTAACAGCGTATTAGGGATTAAATTGCTGCGCATCTGGCCTTTTGCCAGCATGTGCATGTGCAGTAAATCCGGATAGCGCGTTAATACCGATAAACTTAGCCCAACACGCTTGGCGAGCGTTGCTGGGGGAATGATTTCGCAAGTAATGCCTTGCGTGGCTTCCAGTTGTGTTGCTAAATCGCCAGATGGCGATTCTATGCACGAGTAAACCAGATGTACCAAGGTTTCGCGGGTGAGCATGCGCAAGCTAATCAGGTAAAGCCGTGTTCTTTCTGTTTCGCTCAAATAGAGCTGCTGGATTTTTTCTTCGTCAACACCTGCCAACGGTGTGATGCGGCTTAAGCGCAATTGTTGTTCGGAAAAGTAACTCAGGCGTAAGCCGGCCGTTTGGCGACTCATCACCAGCAAATTTGGTTCTTTGAGTTTGAGCGTTTTAACTAATAGTTGGCTGACCATAGGCAGCAGATACACGCCTGCAATCGGGGACTCTAACTGTTCCAGGATGCTCACCCAAGGGGTGAGCGAATCAGAATTAGTCAACGCCATCATTAAAATACGGTCGTCGCGGCGTTTGTCTGTGTCGCGGCCTAAAAACTGGGCGGTGCGGTAGTTATTGTTGCGGTACAACTGCCCCAGCTTGCGTTGCAGCATTTGAGTGCGCGCCGCGCCACCGCTATGTGGCATGACTTCCATCCGGTAGTCTTCTTCAACTGCGTCAACAATGATGTGTATCGGCGTATTAGGACGACTGGTGATAAACAGCCGATATTTAGCAAGGCCGGCCTCATCATTGGTGAACTGTGTGCAAGAAACAAAACGCCCCATGCGCCACAGACCGGCGGTGGCTTGTTTGGAACTCACACTGAGAATGATTTTAGATAGCATTTTTAACCAGGCTAAAAGTGCATTTTACTAAAGGAATCATACACTGGGCCCAGCACAGCAAACATAATCAACCCCAATATACCACCCAGCACCACAGTCAGCGCAGGCTCAATTAAAGACAGCATTTTGTCTATAGAGTCATTCACGTCGCGGTTGTACAGATAGGCCACATTGAGCAAGGATTTATCCAGCGCACCGGTGCTTTCCCCCATTTTAATCATGCGTACCACCATAGGCGGAAACATACCGGTGCCATGAAAACTCTCACTCATTTGCTCACCGCCGCTGATTTGCTGGTGTGCACGGCTTAGGCTGTCTGCAACCACTTGATTATCCACGATACCTTCGCAAGTTTTGATGGCATCCAATATCGGAATCCCGGTTTGATACATCAGCGCAAAATAGCGTGCAAACCGCGCCATGATGATTTTCTTAAGTATATCTCCGGTAATCGGCAAATTGAGCTTGAGGTAATCAAATTTATAACGTGCAGACGCGCTTTGTTTAAGGGTGATGACGATGCTCATGCCGATGATGGTAGGCACTAAAATAAATGCCCACCAGTAATTCACTAAGGCATCGGAGACAGCCATCACAAAACGGGTTTGTAGCGGCAGGGTTTGCCCCAGGTTTTTAAGAAATACCGCCATTTGTGGCACAAGGTAAGTCATCAAAAAGGTAGTAGCGCCCAGCACTACGGTCAGCACAAACATGGGGTAGGCGATGAGTTTTTTAGCTTTGGCGATAAGCTCTTGTTGCCACTGTAGCGTGTTAGCTAAATTGTCGAATACTTCAGTGAGTTGCCCAGTTTGTTCACCTGCCCTGACCAAACTAAGAAATACATTGGTGAACACTTTGGGGTGTTCTTCCATGGCTTGAGATAGCATCTGGCCACCCTCTACCCCAGATACCAGGCCGCTGACCACTTCGCGAAAACTTGGGTTAGGTGTGCTATCTCGCAGCTCTGCCAGTGCTTCCAACATAGGAACACCCGCGCGCGTGAGTTGCCCCATTTGAAATGCAAACGCAACCAACTCTTCCAACTTGATTTTTGCGCCACCGAACATTTTTTGGCGCTTACTGGCTTCTTTGGCGGTAATCAGGTCAACACCCATGCGCTTGAGGCGTAATTCCAGATCAATCTCGTTCAGAGCGTCCATTTGCCCTTGAGCAGGCTTGCCATCTTGATTTACCGCTTTGTAGATAAAGACCGGCATGAGCTGATGTTTCCCTTAAGCAAGTTTACTGGTGAGGTCAACCACGCGACCCACTTCTTCTATGCTGGTATAGCCTTCAATGACGCGGCGTATGCCGTCGTCGGCCAAGGTTACAAAACCTTGAGTGATGGCGATTTCACGTAACTCGTCCATATGGGCACGGCGCGCGATGAGCGAATCCAGCTTGTTATTGATACGCAGTATTTCTAGCAAGGCAATCCGGCCTTTATAGCCGCTATAGCCACAGCGTTTGCAACCCACATTACGATAGATTTTGGTGGTTTCACTGGGCTTTAAGCCCAAAACGCGCCGCTCTTCGGCACTGGGGTCATAGGCTTCTTTGCAGTATTGGCAGAGCGTACGTACCAAGCGCTGGGCGATGATGCCAATAATGTTGCCCGCCATAATATCCGCTGAAATACCAATATCAGCCAAACGCGGGAAGGTGCCGAGCGCAGAATTAGTGTGCAGCGTTGAAAACACTTGGTGGCCGGTCATGGCTGCACGGAAAGCCATTTCACAGGTTTCATGGTCGCGCATTTCGCCCACCAGAATGATGTCCGGATCTTGGCGCATGATAGAACGTATGCCATTGCCAAAATCAATCTTGTTGGCTTCGCTCACCGAAGTTTGGCGCATCAGTGTGACCGGGTATTCCACAGGGTCTTCCAGGGTCATGATATTGACCGATTCGGTATTCACGTATGACAGTAACGAATATAGCGTGGTAGTTTTACCGCTACCAGTAGGACCAGTCACCAACAATATACCTTCAGGTCGTGACATCATGACTTTGAGCAGTTCCAAAACCTCAGGTCGCAAACCCATACGTTCCATCGGGATAATGGATTTTTCACGATCCAGTACGCGCAACACAATGTTTTCACCATGTATCGTGGGGTGGCTGGCAACGCGGAAGTCAATGCTGCGGCCGCCAACAGTGATGCCCAGACGACCATCTTGCGGCGCACGTGTTTCGGCGATGTCCATGCCGCTCACTACTTTCAGACGTACCGCGATTCCCGGCCAATAGCTTTTGTGCAAGCTACGAATTTGTTGTAGTACTCCGTCTATGCGGTAGCGAACGCGCAAAAAAGCGAATTCCGGCTCAAAGTGAATGTCAGAAGCACCGCGCTTAACCGCATCCATCAACAGCGCACCGACCAAACGTACCACTGGCTGCGTGTATTCGTCACCGCCCGCGTTTTGCAAGCTGGAATAGTCAATCTCACCAGTCTCGATTTCGCGCAAGATACCGTCAACCGAGAGCTCGTAACCGTAAAACTGGTCCATGCTCTCTTCGAGCTGCGCCTCGCTTGCCAGCATCGGCTGCACCTGAATCTGTCCACCCAACATCGCACGAAGCTGATCCAGCGCCACTACGTTGAACATGTCGGCCATACCGACAATCAAGGTCTGCGATATGTCGTTAAACGATATGGGGAGCAGGTGGTTGCGACGGGCGAAGTCTTCCGGCACCATTTTCAGCGCCTCGGCATCAGCTATTACAGTGTTGAGGTCTACGCTTTCTTGGCCTATGGTATGTGCCACCAGGTCGCGCACCATCGCTTCGGTGACAAAGCCCAAGCGCACCAGCTGGCGACCCAGCGGGATGTTGTTCTGATCTTGCTCCATCAGCGCGATACGCAACTGGTCTTGAGAGATTAGACCTTGTTGCACCATCAAATCGCCTAGGCGCATTTTTCTGCGGGCTTCAGACATGGGCGCGCGACATCACCAAAGTGTAATAAATTACCTTGATTATGCCTGAATTTGGTGCAGTGGTGGCAGTTTGTGATGTAGGCGCACAGGGCTTTGCAGGCTGCTGTGGTGTTCACCTTCCCCCTGTTAGGGGGAAGGAATATAAGGAGGTCTATTTACCTAATGCAGAACGCAATTGGCTGATGCGCGATTCCAACGCGGCTTTATCCACCGCCCCACCTTGACGGGCAGCCAACACCAGCGCTTTTTGATAATAATCAAGCGCCAAGTCTGGCTTACGCAATTGATCCAAGCTCACCGCCAAGTTAAAGGCATATTCCGCGCTGTTTGAATCCAGATTAAACGCTTGGAAATAAGCTTGCTGGGCGTTTGGCCATTGGTTCTGGTCGGCATACAGATTGCCCAGTGCCGCGTGCAGATTTGCAGCATCCGGCTGTTGCGCGATGAGGGTTTTGATGCGACTCTCAGCCTCCACCGGATTGGCTTGCCCCAGCAAAGCTACCAAACCGGCTTGTGCCGTGCTGTTGCGAGGCTCTAGCGCTAATGCGTGCTGATAATGTGCTGCGGCTTCATCGGTTTTGTCCTGGCGTGCAGCCACTGCCGCCAAGCCTAGCCAAGCATCCACATTACGCGGGTCAGTTTGCAGAACTTGCCTATACAAGCGATTCGCCGCGGCATCGTCACCTGCTTCATAAGCTTGGTAAGCGGCCATATGCGTGGCATCTACGGCAGGTTCTCCCTTGCGTAGCTTGTCTACCTTCACCGCATTATCTTCTTTGTTCGCCGCCGCCCTGCGTTTAGCTTTAGACGTCGGTTTGGGCATAGGCGCCGCCTCTACTGGCGTTTCGCTTACTACCGAAGGTGCAGCCGCCGCTTCCATTATTTTTTCCGCAGGTTTTTTAGGCGTGGTTTTGGTGGGTTCTGCGCTTACCGGCTCGGCAGCAACGACGGGTTCAGGCGGTGTTGGGGTTATCGGCGCGGCCTCTGGTGCCATGGGCGTTGGTGGATTGCTTACGTTATTGGTCGGCGGCATAGGCTGTGGCCGTGGTGCAACAGCGATGAATTGGGGCTGATCCAGCAATTGCAGATAGTAGTAAAAACCACCACCCAT
>JANYIK010000055.1 GCA_025362115.1 Methylophilaceae bacterium | reverse complement strand
TGAGTAATTGGCAGCCAGACGGTACAAGGTGGTGGATATGATCTATCAGTCGCTTGGCATCAAATGCAGTCACCAGCAACATATCCGCCTTGGCAAGGGCAGTCACCGCTTGTGTGGTATGTCCCAGCAGGGTTCGGCCTACGTCTTCCACCCGTTGCACATACACTGCAGTGGCTTTGGGTAACGGGTACAGCTCGTTTAACCCTGCCGCCATACCCAGCGGATCATATATCGCCAGCCTTTTGGCCTGAGCTAATTGTGCGTAAAGTGCAGTGACTTTGCTCACCGCGAGCGGATGCCCCAACGCTTTGAAAAAAGTGTCACCACCTTTGGCGTTGCTATAGGTTTCTATGTTAAGTGCCATCTACCATCCTAATTTTTGCTTAATCTCCGCTGCGATACGGCTGGTTTCGTCTAATGGTGCGTATTGCCAATGCGTCAATTCGCCCGTAAATGGGCGTGTGCAGCCGCGCGCTTGCAAGCTACGATGAAACTCCTCAAACTTCCCTCCGCGGCCAGTCAACCCGGCTACGAATACAGGCTTGCCGGTAAAACTGGCTTCCGAGGCCAAATTAACAGAATCCGCAGTCACGACAATATAATCGGCCAAGGCCAAATAACCAAAATAGGGGTTCTCGCCCAAACCATCCCAAATGATGGCCGAATGCCCAGCCAAGCGGTCACGTAGTGCCTGCACAGCGGCCGTATCTGTACGGCGTGACGGCGTGATGAGCAAGGTGCCTCCATGCTGCTTCAAAGTCGCAATCAACTTATCCGCCAAGTTTTGGGCAAACGCAACATCAAGCAAGTAGGTCTTGTTAGTTCCACCCAACAGCACTGCGGTTAATGGGTGTGGCAAATGCGCGAACTGTGACGCAAATTTTTGTTCCGCAGCATCCAACTTGGCTTGCGTGACGTGGTTCACTGCGCCCAGGCTTTCAATGACGTTTGTTCCACGACAATGGTCGTGCTGCGGGGATATGATCAAATCAAACTGTCGCATACTCATGCCGGGGTGCTGTATGCGTATGTTCACCGTCTTCCCGCCACTGGCCTTCTTGATGGCCAGTGATGCTGCCACTGACAAACGACCAGTACCAATCACCACGTCTGGCCAAGGGGGTAGCAGCGGGTCGCTGGAGGCATCCAAAAACTTCAGGGGCGATAACCATAAATTCGGCGGTAGTTTCGACCAAGGAAAAGTCGGGACGATAAGCTTTTTAACGTAAGCTAAACCTAGCGCCTCGGCCATCCCAAAAGATTGATTATCCATGCCCACCAAGCCATTGGATAATACCCATGTCACACGCTGACTCATCCCGCGTATTGCTGCTTTATCCCAAACAGTTTCTTAAAAAACGCTGAAAATCCGTGCCGCACTTGCTCGCGCCGTTTTACTTTCTCATCGAGCACCCAGTTGAGTTGCAGGGTTTTACGCTCACCAACAAAGGGATGATGCCCGTGCCAGGAATTGTCACCGCGCTTGAATACCAAGAGCGTACCCATACTGGGTTCCACTTCTTCGGCATAGTCTTCCAGATCGGTGCCGGAACGTAAAACCCGCAGGCGTCCACCAGACTTCTGCCAAGCTTGGTTAAAGTAAATCAGCACGGTGATGATTTTGGTTTTGCTGTCTGTATGGATGCGGCCATCGGTTTCGTCGGTACGGCCACGCAAAGTCATCATGGTAGGCCGATTGGTCAAGTCCACATCAAACTTGCGCTCCATCGCTTGACGAAATTCCGCCCCTTCCAGTTCATGTAATAAGGAAACCAAGGTCGCTCCGCACTTGAGCGATTCTATCGGGTAGCTGCCTGCCTGTTTGATTTCCGGAAAATCGCGGGTGATAGCTTCTAAACAATCGGCGTGCAAAAAATCCTTGACTACCAGATATGAGTAAGGCGCGGTGTTGAGTGGGGTTGCGTTAAATTTAGCGATGTCGAGCATGGCGGTGAGCAATGGTGTTGAGCAAACAAAATAGGCGCCTACTTTAACGCCTTTCGGCTTGGACATAAAGCCATCAAAAAACAATTCATTTTTAAGCTTGAAATTTATCAGTGCATCCCCACTTGATAGCGAATCGCATCAATAGGAGATTTTTAAGTATGTCCGCAGAAAAAGAAAACACCGAAACAGATGCTACAGAAACTCACGAAATCGAGACCATGCCTAGCCTGGAAGAGATGTTCAAGGCCGCTGAGCTCAAGGCGCAGGAACATTATGACGCATGGATGTATGCCAAGGCCGAAGGTGAAAACATTCGGCGTCGTGCGGCAGAAGATATTGATAAAGCGCGTAAATTTGCCGTGGAAAAGTTCGCGTCAGAATTGCTGGCAGTCAAAGACTCTTTAGATGCCGCTTTGCTGGTGGAGAACGCCAGTTTGGAAAGTTATAAAAACGGTATTGATTTGACACTCAAGCAATTTGCCAACGTGTTTGAGAAA
Organism: Methylophilaceae bacterium; assembly: GCA_025362115.1. Lineage (GTDB taxonomy): Bacteria > Pseudomonadota > Gammaproteobacteria > Burkholderiales > Methylophilaceae > CAILHX01. The sequence goes on along the minus strand of JANYIK010000055.1, from coordinate 5,541 downwards.
TTCAATTTGGTGGAAGTAAACCCTGTCGGCGAAAAGTTTGACCCGCACCAACACCAAGCCATCAGCATGATTCCATCAGATGCAGAGCCCAACACCGTGTTGCAAGTGCTGCAAAAGGGTTACGCGCTGAATGGTCGCGTGTTGCGGCCAGCGATGGTGATGGTGGCGGCAGCAGCGGTTTAGTGCCTCTCGTCATTCCCGCCTACGCGGGAATGACGGCGTAAGTTTGAAATATCAAGGCTTGAAAAAAATCGAGGCTTGAAAAAATTAAGGCCACCCCCACTTTGTGAGCATGGGTTTTGAGTTTAGTTGAATGTTTGAATTTAGTTAAAAAGATAAAGGAATCAAGATTATGGGAAAAATTATTGGAATTGACTTAGGCACCACCAACTCCTGCGTGGCCGTAATGGAAGGCGGCAAGCCACGCGTGATCGAGAACGCTGAAGGCGCACGTACCACCCCTTCTATCGTCGCCTATCAGGATGATGGCGAGATTCTGGCGGGCGCGCCAGCCAAGCGCCAGGCGGTGACCAACCCCAAAAACACGCTATACGCGGTAAAACGCCTGATTGGCCGCAAGTTTAGCGAAAAGGAAGTACAAAAAGACATCAAGCTGATGCCTTACACCATTGCCAAGGCCGACAACGGCGACGCTTGGGTGGAGGTGCGCGGGCAAAAAATGGCACCGCCACAAATCTCCGCCGAAGTGCTGCGCAAGATGAAGAAAACTGCCGAGGATTACCTGGGCGAAGAAGTTACCGAAGCGGTGATCACCGTACCAGCCTATTTCAACGACTCCCAACGCCAAGCCACCAAGGATGCCGGCCGTATTGCCGGCCTGGATGTGAAGCGCATCATCAACGAGCCTACCGCTGCGGCACTGGCTTTTGGTATGGACAAGCAAGAAGGCGACCGCAAGATTGCGGTGTATGACCTGGGCGGTGGTACTTTCGATATTTCTATCATCGAAATCGCCGAAATTGATGGTGAGCACCAGTTTGAAGTGCTGTCCACCAATGGCGATACTTTCCTCGGCGGCGAAGACTTTGACAACCGTCTGATTGATTACTTGGCCGATGAGTTCAAGAAAGACAATGGCGGCCTGGATCTGCGTAACGACCTGCTGGCCAAGCAACGCCTGAAGGAAGCCGCAGAAAAGGCCAAGATCGAACTTTCATCCAGCCAGCAAACCGATGTCAACCTGCCCTACATTACCGCAGACGCGACAGGACCGAAACATTTGGTGGTCAAGATTACCCGCGCCAAGTTTGAAAGCATGGTGGACGATTTGATCGAACGCACCATCAAGCCTTGCGAAATTGCGATGAAAGATGCTGGAGTGAAAATTTCCGACATTCAAGACGTAATTCTGGTCGGTGGGCAATCACGTATGCCAAAAGTGCAAGAGAAGGTGCAAGCCTTCTTTGGTCGCGAACCACGTAAAGACGTGAACCCGGATGAAGCCGTGGCCGTAGGTGCAGCGATTCAGGGTGGTGTGTTGCAAGGTGACGTGAAAGACGTGTTGCTGCTGGACGTGACCCCGCTATCCCTTGGCATTGAAACCATGGGTGGCGTGATGACCAAGCTCATCAAGAAGAACACCACGATTCCTACCAAGGCATCGCAAGTGTTCTCCACTGCGGAAGACAATCAGTCCGCCGTGACCATCCATGTGCTGCAAGGTGAGCGCGACGTGGCTTCCGGCAACAAGAGTTTAGGGCAATTTAATCTGGCTGACATCCCGCCAGCACCGCGTGGCATGCCGCAGATTGAAGTGGCGTTCAATATTGATGCTAACGGTATTTTGCACGTTTCTGCCAAGGACAAGGCTACCGGTAAAGAAAGCAACATTACCATTAAAGCTAGCTCCGGCTTGAGCGAAGAAGAAATTCGACGCATGGAAGAAGACGCTGCCACACACGCCGAAGATGACCGCAAAACGCTGGAAATGGTCAACGCGCGCAATCAAGCTGACAGTATGGTGCATACCGTGAAGAAGTCACTGGCTGAACATGGTGACAAGCTGGATACGGGCGAAAAAGAAAAGATCGAAGCGGCGATTGCTGATGTGGAAGAAGCGCTCAAAGGCGAAGATAAAGATAACATCGAAGCCAAGACCAATGCGCTGATGGAAGCCTCGCAAAAATTGGGTGAAAAAGTCTATGCCGAGCAACAGGCGCAAGAGAATACTGCCTCCGCACAGCCAAGTCCTGAAGGTGAAAAGACGGTAGATGCTGAAGTGGTGGATGCCGAGTTTGAAGAAGTGAAAAAATAAAGGGACTAGGGGCTGGAGGCTAGGGATTAGCAACGCCCAAACCTCCAGCCCTTCTTAGCCCCTAACCCCTAGCCTCTAGTCCCTTAAAAAATGGCCAAAAAAGACTATTACGAAGTTCTTGGCGTTAATCGCGACGCCTCGGACGAAGACATCAAAAAAGCTTATCGCAAGTTAGCGATGAAGCATCACCCCGACCGCAACCCGGATAATCCCAACGCCGAAGAGCATTTCAAAGAAGCCAAAGAGGCTTATGAGATTCTTTCAGACAGCCAAAAGCGTGGCGCTTACGACCAATACGGCCATGCTGGCGTTGACCAGCAAGCGGGCATGGGCGGCGGTGCGGGCGCGGGCGGGTTTGCCGATGCTTTCGGCGACATTTTCGGTGACATCTTCGGCCAAGGCCGTGCTGGTGGGCAACGCTCCAACGTATATCGCGGCGCGGATTTGCGCTACAACATGGAAATCTCGCTGGAGGACGCAGCAAGAGGCTCTGAAACCAAGATACGCATTCCGGTAATGGCTGAGTGCGAGACCTGTCACGGCTCCGGTGCCAAGCCCGGCACTTCACCCGTCACCTGTACCACCTGCGGTGGTCACGGCCAAGTGCGTATGCAACAAGGCTTTTTCTCCATCCAACAAACCTGTCCCAAGTGTCACGGTGGCGGAAAAATGGTCAAAGACCCATGCCCCACCTGTCATGGCGATGGTCGCATCAAACAACAAAAAACTCTGGCCGTCAAAATCCCCGCCGGAGTGGATGAAGGCGACAGAATTCGTTTGTCTGGAGAAGGCGAAGCGGGTGTCAACGGCGGCCCATCGGGCGATTTATATGTCGTCGTTCACCTGAAAAAACATGCCATCTTTGAACGAGAAGGTGGCGACTTGCACTGCGAAATGCCTATCAGCTTTACTACTGCGGCATTGGGCGGTGAAATCGAAATTCCTACGCTGGATGGCCACGCCAAGATGAAAATCCCCGCCGAAAGCCAAACTGGTGCCAAATTCAGACTGCGCGGCAAAGGCATCAAAGCCTTACGCAGTAGCGACTATGGCGATTTGATTTGCCATGTCGTGGTGGAAACCCCTGTGAAATTAAATGAAAAACAGAAAGAGTTGCTGCGAGAGTTGGAAAATCTGAACCAGATGGACTCGTCGAAACATAGTCCAAAGGCAAAGTCGTGGATGCAGAAGGTTACTGACTTCTTTCAGTAGCGAATTTAAGCTAAGTAGGCTGGGTAACTTGTTGCCCGTATGTTGAATCGATGGGTTACGGCGCTTTGCGCCTGACCCACGCTACATTTTTGTTCAGCCCCTTACCCTCCTTCGACAAGCTCAGGGCAGGCCAAGCCCCTCCCACAAAGAGCGAGAGGGCTAAGCCCTCAAGCTTCAATCATCCAAGCCGATAACTAACGGTAACCAGCCATCCGCTGATGATGAGATTCAACCCGTGAACATTTCCAGTTCGTTCAACTTCCTTCCCAGCGCCAATACTTTGTCGGCCAAACGTCAAGGCATCTTCGAGGTTGTACAAAAGATCAATGATGTCGCCAGCGAGGCGGCAGCGAAACGAAAAGCGTTAGCGGTGGAACGTATGAAGGGGTTGCAAGAACGTTTGCAGGTAATGATGTTGTTTGCAGCGATTGGTATCAAGGGCAACGCCGAGACTGCCGCACAAGTCGCCAAGGAAATCGCTGCAACGGTAAAAGATTACGCGGATGCGAGCGGCACAACGAATACTGATGCTGGAGGATTTAATCAGGCGGACGAGAATTTTCTAGGGTTGGCGAAGGTGCTGTCGTACCAAGTCAAGGCCATCATCAGTTTTGAAGCCGCAAAAGCCAAGTATCCGGAAAAGCACCAGTCAGCAATCTATCAAATGGACACTGCCATCAACGACGCAGAAAAAAGCTTACACCGCGACCAAATGGCCAGTCTCTATATTTTCGATGGCAGCACACTGGCACTACTGCAATCACATTTTTCAACCACGGCCTGACAGCGCCTAACGCTTGGCTTTCTTTCCCCGCAACGCCGCCTCAAACGATCTGCTCGCCCAAATCGCCGCCTCATCGCGGTTCTCATAGATTTCTTCCGGTGCTAGGTAGTACGACATCTTGATGGTTTTTCCATCTTTGTCGTAACAAAACTGGGCTAGTTTTTTGGTTTCAAAATAGTGGGCGATGGTGCTGTCAGATTTGAGGTAGAGCATTTCATCTGCAACCAGTGCGAAAAATATACCGTCGTGATAAATACCGTAACCGCCGAACATCTTTTTTGCGTGGATAGTACCGAAATGTCCGAATACCTCCGTCAGGTATTCAACAAACTCAGACATGCTCAAGTCTTATGCGGGCAAGGTTTCTTGGTGCAATCTGCATAAATATAGAGCGAATGCTCGTGGACAGTGAAGCCGCGTTCTTTGGCGGCTTTGTGCTGGCGCGCTTCAATTTCCTCGTCGCAGAACTCTTCCACGCGCCCGCATTGCATGCACACAATATGGTCATGATGCGTGCCCTGGTTGAGTTCAAACACGGCTTTGTCGCTTTCAAAGTGGTGGCGCAGTAACAAGCCAGCCTGCTCAAATTGCGTCAGTACGCGATATACCGTGGCGAGACCCACGTCTTCGCCAGTGGTGACCAGCATACGGTAAATATCCTCCGCGGAAAGGTGGCGTTTGTTGCTGGTTTCAAACAGGGACAGTACTTTAAGCCGCGGCAGCGTGGCTTTAAGTCCGGCGTTTTTGAGTTCTTGCGGTTCGCTCATGTGCTAATATTAGCGCCATTTTTAGTCTTCTGAGCAATTCATGCGATATTTCATTTTTTTGCTAGCGCTTTTTTTGGCCGGTTGCGGCACGTATTCGGCCAATATTCCTTCCATCAAGCCTTATAAACTGGACATCCAGCAGGGCAACGCGGTCACGCCAAAGATGATGTTGCAACTGCGTCCCGGCATGAACAAGACGCAAGTACGCTTCATCATGGGTACGCCATTGTTGACCGATACTTTCCATGCTGACCGTTGGGATTATTTTTACCAGATGCTGAAGGATGGCGATGTGATTGAACGCCGTCGCATCATTCTGGTGTTTGAAGATGACAAGCTGATAACGGTGCGCGGCGACGTAATCCCCGCGGGTGGCGATGGCAAGATGACGGTGGAGCCGATTACCGAACCCAAGTCTGGCACCATGACACCAAAGGAAAAGGAAGAAAAAGGCTTATTGGATAAACTCAAGTTCTGGGGAAGTGACGAAAAGAAACCAGCGA
>JANYIK010000119.1 GCA_025362115.1 Methylophilaceae bacterium | reverse complement strand
TGGAAGCCGATGCACACCGACCCAAGCGCGACCGGCGCACCGCACGGATGATGTTTGAAGCTATTCAAGAGGATGGCTTCACCGGTTGCTATGCACGGGTCACCGAGTTCGTGCGCCACTGGCGTAACACGACCGCTCCCAGTAAATCCGCCTATATCCCCCTCAAGTTTGAACTGGGTGAAGCCTTCCAGTTTGACTGGAGCGAGGAATGGCTGGTAATCGGTGGCATGCACCGCAAGATTCTTGCCGCACACACCAAGCTGTGCGCCAGTCGCGCATTCATGCTCTCCGGCTACCCGGCACAAAGCCACGAGATGTTGTTCGATGCGCACACCCGAGCCTTCACCGCCTTAGGCGGCGTACCCAAGCGCGGCATCTACGACAACATGAAGACCGCCGTGGACAAGGTGTGCAAAGGTAAGGGGCGCATCGTCAACACCCGGTTCTTCGCCATGACGGCGCATTACCTGTTCGATCCTGACTTCTGCAATGTGGCCTCAGGCTGGGAGAAAGGCGTGGTGGAGAAGAACGTGCAGGACTCCCGTCGTCGAGTGTGGATGGATGCCAGGCAGCAACGCTTCAGGTCCTTTGATGAACTGAATGCCTGGCTCGAAGTGCGCTGCCGCAGCCTGTGGGCAACCATGGAACATCCAGACTATGCCAACATTACCATTGCCGATGCGCTCGAACAGGAACAAGCCTACCTGATGCCCATGCCCATCCCGTTTGATGGCTATATCGAAATGCTGGCACGCGTTTCCAGCACCTGTCTGGTGAGTGTAAAACGCAATCGTTATTCCGTTCCATGCCATCTGGCCAACCATCAGGTGGCGATCCATCTTTACCCTGACCGGATCGAAGCGTATGCCGACAACGCCATGGTGGCCTGTCATCCACGCCTGCACCATCGTGACCAGACCAGCTACGACTGGCAGCATTACATCCCACTCATTGACCGCAAGCCGGGAGCATTACGCAATGGTGCGCCGTTTGGTGACATGCCAACGCCCTTCGCCATGCTACAAGCCGCCTTACGGGGACGCGAACGCCATCTGGGCGACCGGGTCATGGCCTCGGTGCTGGCCACGGTTCCGACCTATGGACTGGATGCCGTCCTGGTTGCAGTGGAACTGGTGCTGGAATCCGGTGCCCCCAGTGCCGAGCATGTGCTGAACATGCTGGCTCGTCTCAAACAGGAGAGAATACCGGAGCACGTAGAAACCAGCTTGAGGCTTAACGAGGAACCACTGGCGAACACTGATCGCTACGACAGTCTGAATGCCGGGGAGGTGTCCCATGTCTGACATCATCACCCAGCTCAAGGCACTCAAGTTGCATGGCATGGCAGACAGCTATGTCGAATTAAAGCATCAGGGAGCGTCAGGTGCGACCGCCTCGATGGAGTCTTCCGAATGGCTGCTGCGGTATCTGGTGGAAGCCGAAGCAACTGATCGTGCCATCCGCTCCATCAGCTACCAGATGCATGTCGCCAGATTCCCTGTCCATCGTGATCTGGCAGGTTTCGACTTCAGTCAGTCCAAGGTGGATCAGTCACTGATCGACCGGCTCGCCATCATGGGATTTACCGATGCGGCGCAGAATGTGGTGCTGGTCGGGGGCACCGGCACCGGCAAGACGCACTTGGCAACAGCACTCGGTGTTGCCGGCATCCAGCATCGGGCTAAGCGGGTACGTTTCTATTCCACAGTGGATCTGGTGAATACGCTGGAACGGGAGAAGACTGCGGCCAAACAGGGCAAGCTGGCGATGAGCCTGATGCAAATGGATCTGGTGATTCTGGATGAGCTAGGCTATCTGCCATTTAGCCAAGCCGGCGGCGCTTTGCTGTTCCATCTGCTGTCCAAACTGTATGAGCGTACCAGTGTCATCATCACGACCAATTTGACCTTCTCCGAGTGGAACAGCGTATTTGGTGATGCCAAGCTGACCACGGCATTGCTGGATCGACTGACCCACCATTGCCACATCGTCGAAACCGGCAATGAGTCCTACCGCTTCAAGCAAAGCAGTGCAACAGCCAAGGATCGTATCAGGGAAAGAGAGAAGGAGAAGCGATCAGCTCCACTGGAGGAAACGGAACCGTTCTGATCAACATCAACAACGAAAAACAGGAGTCAAACACCACTTCAGTCTGGTCGACTTAACCACAGCAGTGTAGTAAGCTACACCGCTATAACGCCTGGTCAAAATTCAATGCGCACAGGTGGTCATTTTTTAACGCGCGTCAACACTATCACTACATTTTCTCGATTCAATCCAACTTTAACGATCCATCGGCGGGCTTTTACGGCGTAGCCGTTCGGCGGTTTCCCAATACAGTATTAGAGTTCAGCACTTCGGCGGGAAGAACTGTGCATCGAAATATTAGTTCATTAACCCTGCGCGTCGGCGGGGGTTTGATGCTTTTTACAGACCTTAGACTTGGCGCGCTTAAACAGCCAATTTTAGGTAGTAGATTAGGGCTACGCGCTACAATTAGGTTATGACTAGATTTCCGTAAGTCGTTATCCATTTCCGCATCCGAAATACACTTCCTGTGTCCAAATTTTAACCAGAATTAGCTGCAGATATTGATATACAATTTGGGTCTTAGGAAGTTAAAGTGGTTTCAATCTCAATAAATTGAGTAGTTCAAGGTAAAGATTATCACGGCGATGATTAAAGCGATATTCGGTTTCTTTCAGGTGCAAATAGAAGGTGTGCTTAGGCACGCCATTGAACT
>JANYIK010000045.1 GCA_025362115.1 Methylophilaceae bacterium | reverse complement strand
GCGGTGACTTCACCCAAGGAAGCTAAACTGCGCTGTAACTCATAGCCCACTTGACCGTTGCTGCCTATCAGCAGAATTTTCAAGCAAACAACTCCGCGTCTTTTAACAGGCTGGCTTGCTGATCCTTTGCTGATAACAACGGCGCACCTTGCAGCGGCCACTGCACACCAATTGCAGGGTCGTTCCAGGCGATGGAGCGCTCGTGTTCCGGCGCATAGAAATCGGTGGTCTTGTAGAGAAATTCGGCGAACTCTGACAGCACTAAAAAACCATGTGCGAAGCCCGCTGGAACCCACATCATGCGACGATTCTCGGCGGAAAGGTGTGCGCCGAACCACTGCCCAAAAGTAGGCGATGCGCGGCGAATGTCCACGGCCACGTCGAATACTTCACCTTTAGTAACCCGCACCAATTTACCTTGTGGCTGCTGGATTTGATAGTGCAGGCCACGTAATACGCCTTTTGCCGAGCGGGAATGATTATCTTGCACAAAGCTGGGACGCGATCCGGTGGCGGCGTGGAACGCGTTTTCGTTGTAGCTCTCGAAGAAAAAACCACGGCTATCGCCGAACACTTTAGGTTCCAAGATGAGGAGGTCGGGAATGGGAGTCTTAATGGCCTGCATCAGAACACCTTCTCACTCAACATCCGCAGTAAATACTGGCCGTAGCCGTTTTTCTTATACTTGGCAGCTATCGCTTCTATCTGTGATGCGGTGATGTAGCCCATGCGATAGGCAATTTCCTCTGGGCAGGCAATCTTCAAACCCTGACGCTTTTCTATGGTTTCGATAAACAGCGCGGCTTCCAGCAGCGATTCATGCGTGCCGGTATCCAGCCAAGCATGACCGCGACCCATGATTTCGACGCTGAGTTGGCCTTGCGCCAGATACTGTTTGTTGACATCGGTAATCTCCAGCTCACCGCGTGGTGAGGGCTTGAGGTTGGCGGCGATATCGCATACCTGGTTATCGTAAAAATACAGGCCGGTGACGGCATAGCGCGATTTTGGTTGCGCGGGTTTTTCTTCCAGGCTCACTGCGCGGCCTGTGGCATCAAACTCAACCACTCCGTAGCGCTCTGGATCAGTAACAGGGTAAGCGAATACGGTTGCGCCTTGCGTTTGCTGTGTGGCGGCCTTCAAGCCTCCGGCGAAATCGTGACCGTAGAAGATGTTATCGCCCAACACCAAGGCACTTGGATTGTTGTTGATGAACGACTTGCCGATGATAAATGCCTGCGCCAAGCCGTCTGGCGAAGGTTGCACGGCATAGCTTATGTTCAAGCCCCACTGGCTGCCATCGCCGAGTAACTGCTCAAAGCGAGGCGTATCTTCTGGTGTCGAAATCAGCAAAATATCGCGGATACCCGCTAGCATCAAGGTGGAAAGCGGGTAATAAACCATAGGCTTGTCATAAACGGGCAGCAGTTGCTTGGAGACCACCTGCGTCACTGGGTAAAGCCTGGTTCCGGAGCCACCCGCTAAAATAATACCTTTTCTCATGCCGCACGCTCCACGTAGTTTTTTGTTAGCCAATTACGATATTCACCGCTAGTCACGTTTGCCACCCAGTCTTGATGTTGCAGATACCAAGCCACGGTTTTCTTGATGCCGGTCTCAAAGGTTTCTTGCGGCCTCCAGCCTAGCTCGTTGAAAATTTTAGTGGCGTTAATCGCATAGCGTTGGTCGTGGCCGGGACGATCTTTGACGAAAGTGATTTGTTCGCGATAGCTACTATTTTTAGGCTGCAATTCATCCAGCATGTCACACAAGGTATGCACCACTTGCAGATTGGTCTTCTCATTGTCGCCGCCGACATTGTAGACTCCTCCCACTTTACCCTTGGACAGCACCGCGCGTATGGCACTGCAATGGTCGCCAACATACAGCCAGTCACGCACGTTGCTACCGTCACCATAGATGGGCAATGGCTTGCCGTTGAGTGCATTGTTCAGTACCAAAGGAATGAGTTTTTCCGGGAATTGGTATGGGCCGTAATTGTTAGAGCAATTGGTCGTCAACACTGGCAAATGGTAAGTATGATGATAAGCGCGTACCAAGTGGTCAGAAGCGGCCTTGGAGGCCGAATACGGGCTGTTGGGTTGATACGGCGTAATCTCGCTAAAAGCGGGATCTGACGCACTCAAAGAGCCATAAACCTCATCGGTTGAAACATGCAAAAAACGGAAGCTGGCTTTATCTGCATCATTCAAGCTAGCGTAATAAGCACGGGTTTCTTCCAGCAAATGAAAGGTGCCGAGGACGTTGGTTTGGATGAAATCTTCGGGTCCGTGGATGGAACGATCCACATGGCTCTCGGCGGCGAAATTGATAATGGCGCGGGGATGGTATTGCGCAAGCACACTTGCCAGCAAGTTCCGCTCGCCAATATCGCCATGCACGAAGATATGGCGGTTATCGTCGTTTAACGATTCCAAGCTTTCCAGATTGCCCGCATAGGTCAGCTTATCCAGGTTCAGCACCGGCTCATCACTCTGTTCCAGCCAGTCCAAAATAAAGTTGGCGCCTATAAACCCTGCACCCCCTGTGACTAAAATCATAAGTTACTTTCTGCTAATTGTTTCCATAAGGTGCTACCGCCAGAAGCCTTATCCAAGCCCAGCAAATACTTGTCATGCGCCGCTAAATCATCCTCATTAGCGCTCAGCACCACTAGCGGCTTTTCGCGCTTAAAACTAGCCTCTTGTACCCGACTCTCCTGTGCACTCATGTCCATCATCAGGCTATCCTGACCGCGTGTCATGGCCAGATACACATCGGCCAGCAACTCAGCATCCAGCAAAGCGCCATGCAGTGTACGGCCTGAATTATCAACGCCATAACGTTTACACAACGCATCCAGATTATTGCGTTGCCCGGGGTGTAAATCTTTGGCCATTTTTAGCGTATCAATGACGGGCTGATCAATTCTTGCCAAATCCGCCATGCCCAGCTCGGCATTCAAAAAGCCCAAATCAAAAGGCGCGTTGTGAATCACCAATTCTGCGTTGGTGATAAATTCCAAAAACTCACGCGCCACATCTACAAAATGGGGCTTGTCCTGCAAATCTTCAATATCAATGCCGTGAACTTGTTGCGCGCCAAAATCAATCTCGCGTTCAGGATTGAGATACTGATGAAAACGATTGCCGGTCAAACGCCGGTTCACCACCTCCACTGCCGCAATTTCAATGATACGGTGGCCTTGCGCGGGGTCGAGCCCGGTAGTTTCGGTGTCTAGGAAAATTTGTCTCATTTTTAATCTCGGTAGTTACTTGAACAGCCATTTAACCCCCATCCTAGCCTTCCCCCTGCTAGGGGGAAGGAACATGCGCATTTAATGGCTTGTTAACCACTAACTCCACTCCTTTATTCGCCAACATGTCCGCCCGCTCATTACCTTCGTGGCCGGCGTGACCTTTTACCCACACCCACTCAATTTGATGAAGACTAGATATCTCATCTAGCGCCTTCCACAAATCCACATTTTTTACGGGCGCTTTATTGCTTGTTTTCCAGCCACGCACCTTCCAACCATGTATCCACTCGCTGATGCCTTTTTGCACGTATTGGGAATCGGTGGAAACCCGCACCTGTGATGGCTGTTTGAGCTGTTCCAAAGCACGGATGACGGCGGTAAGTTCCATGCGGTTGTTTGTCGTACCTAGCTCGCCGCCGAACAGTTCTTTTTCATGCTCACCCGCCTTTAGCCAAGCACCCCAGCCACCGGGGCCGGGATTGCCCTTACACGCGCCGTCAGCGTAAATCTCAATCATAAAAACTCAACTTTCGTCGCCATGCTGCGTTGCTCACAAAAAATAGCTCCTTACATATAACCCATATGCCGCGTCGCAATTTTTTGCTCGCGCCTTGCCTGCCTTAGAAATTTGAGTTTTCTAACTTTCGTTTTTTTGATTTTCAACACGTTGCGTCGGCCTTGGGCGCGGCATCAGTACTTGTGCCAGATGCTTGCCGCCCCATTGCGGACGTATCAAGCGCATTCCCATGACGCGCTTTTTCGCCACCAAAAAATACACCCCGCCCATCATCGGCCACCAGCGATCTCCGGCCTTGTTCATCCAGTCAAAACGCGCCAACCATTTGGGGCTACGCATCGGCACTGCGTAACACGTCATGCGCCCGCCGACGACTTCCAAACCCAACAGGGCTAACCAGTCTTTCAAGCGCATCAGCGAGATGAACTGCCCACGCCAAGGGTAAGCAGTGCGCTTACCCAATAAGCGCCGCAAGCCCCACAAGCTGAACGGGTTATAGCCACTGATGATGAGATGCCCTTCCGGCACCAGTGCGCGTTCAGCATCACGCAATACCTGATGCGGGTTACTGGAAAATTCCAAAACATGCGGCAGCAGCACCAAATCCAGGCTATTGGTTGCCAGAGGCAACTGCTCAAAGTCACAGTGCAATTGACCTTGTCCACCCGCCAGCAACTTGAAAGAAATACGGCTGTTATGCAGTAAATCTGCCTGTGGTAAACCCAGTTGTACCGCGTTAAAGCCAAAAATGTCGGTCACAGCGGCATCATACAAAGCTTGCTCTGCCGCTAGGACATGCTGCCCTAATGGTGTCGCAAGCCATTCAGATTCGCTTATGATGTCGGTCATGCAAGTGATCCCTATCCCCGCCTTTAGTGACAACTACCTGTGGCTCATGGTACAAGGCCATCAAGCCGTGGCGGTTGACCCTGGTGATGCCGCGCCGGTATTGGCTTATCTACAGCAACACAACTTAACTTTGAGCGCCATTTTGGTGACCCACCATCACAGCGACCACATCGGAGGTGTGAATGTGCTGCTAGGTCAGTTCAATTGTCCGGTCTATGCACCGCACAATCCGGTGTTCGATTTCCCTTATCAAACTGTCGTCGAAGCTGATGAAATCACGCTCTTCGGCACCACATTCAAGGTACTCAATGTGCCCGGCCACACCGCCATACACGTGGCGTATTATGGCGGAAATTCGCTGTTCTGTGGCGACACGCTGTTTGGATGCGGATGTGGGCGCATCTTTGACGGCAGCGCCGAGCAGCTATACGTCTCGTTACAAAAAATCGCCCAGCTGCCGGACGATACGCTGGTCTATTGCGCCCATGAATACACTTTGAATAACATTCGTTTCGCGCTCAGCGTTGATCCTGACAACACAGCACTACAAGCCCGCCAACAAACCGATCAGAAACTCAGAGACCAAGGTCTGCCTACCCTGCCCTCCACACTGAAACTGGAAAAAGCCACCAACCCGTTTTTACGTTGCGACACGGCGGCGCTGCAAGAAATTGCCAATAGCTCTGATAAATTGACAGTTTTTCGCATGACAAGAGAACTTAAAAATAACTTTTAATCAATTAGTTAAGCAACATGGCACTATTTTTATCAGCTTGACGGCGACCACCTTGTTGGGTAACATCCGCCTCAATGTTTACGCCTTCCACGATTAGACTAAATTCTGCGTTGCTGGCACTGCTATTGGTTTCTAGCGGCGTGCTTGCCGATACTGCCAATTCTGAAGATACCCAGCCTGAGCTTAATTATTACGGTCAAGAACTATTGACCGACCCCGACTATTTGTCCGCCGACATACCGGCACCCGACGAGCCAGTAACAGTTGCGCCCTTCATCCCTAAACAGCAAGCCGCCGCTCCACCTATACCCACCAACGACCTCTGGCAACGCATACGTGGTGGCTTTGGCATGGCCAATCTACAGTCACCATTCACCGCCACGCACGAGGCTTGGTACGCCGCACGGCCTGAATACGTACAACGCATGATAGGTCGTAGCCAGATGTATCTCTACCACATCGTGGAAGAAGTACAGAAACGTGGCATGCCCACCGAAATTGCTCTATTGCCTATGGTGGAGAGCGCTTTCAATCCTGAAGCCTACTCACGTAGCAAGGCCTCCGGTATCTGGCAATTCATTCCTTCTACAGGCAAGAACTTCGGCCTGAAGCAGGATTGGTGGACAGACAATCGCCGCGATGTCACCGCCGCCACCGATGCCGCATTGAACTACTTGGAAAAACTGCATGTGATGTTTGGCACATGGGAACTGGCGCTTGCGGCCTATAACGCGGGTGAAGGCACAGTACAACGTGCTATAGAACGTAATCGCCGCAAGGGTTTACCTACCGATTACCAAAGTCTGCAACTGCCATCAGAAACCAAAGAGTACGTACCTAAACTGCAAGCGGTAAAGAACATCGTCACCAACCCAGAACAATACGGCTTGCAGATCAAGACCATCGCCAATCAGCCTTATTTTACCTCGGTGAGTGCTCCCAGTAAGATAGACGTAAAACTGGCTGCCAAGTTGTCTGGGGTTTCCATGTCCGAGTTCACGCAACTCAATCCAGCGCACAACAGGCCAGTGATGAGTAATAGCAACGGTCAGCAAAACATCTTGCTACCAGTAGGCAAGGAACAGGAGTTCGCCAGCAATTTGGCTAGTTACGATAAATCTTTGGTGAGCTGGCAGACCTACCGCGCCAAGCGTGGCGAACCTTTGAGCAATGTCGCCAAAAAATATGGCGTGAGTGTGGCTGAACTGAGGGAAGTCAACGATCTTTCCTCCAAGGCTCGGCTCAAATCCAACCAGCCTCTGTTAGTGCCCGCACCGGACGGCAACAAAGAAGCGCTGGTATTGGAAACCCCCATCGCCAGTGAAGACTTGGGGCAAAGTACCAAAACTGAAGACAGACCGGCCGTGAAAAGACAGTATGTGGTTAAGAGGGGCGACACTGCCTTCAAAATCGCCAAGCGCAACAACATGACCACCCAGCAACTGCTAGCACTTAATGGCTTAAAGAGCGCCAAACTAAGGCACGGACAAAGCCTGGTGGTTGGCAATGCGTCGGCGGTGAAGATTGCTACTAAAGGCAGCAAAAAGTGGGCGGCGGTGGGCAAGACGCGCTACGTGGTCAAGCGCGGTGAAACCTTGGTCAGCATCGCCAAAAAATTCAATGTCGCCACTGATGATTTGCAACGCTGGAACAACATGAAGGGCAACCGCATTCTGCCAGGTCTCAGACTCACTATCTACAAACCCGACGCGGCTTAAAGATTTTCACTCATGCGTTATTTTTTGCTCCCCGTGGTTCTGATTTTGTCTTTAGCCGCATGTAGCAAACCCGCCCCCAGCCAGCACACCAACCTAGAGCAAGCCTACCCGCCACAAGCTGGGGGCACTATGTTGGATGCCATGACGGGCGAACCTTCTGGCTTGATACCCATGATTGCCGGAGAATCCGCCTCATCTGCTATCGCCAGCCATATTTTCAACAGTCTGGTAAGGTACGACAAAAATCTGGAATTAGAAGGCGAATTAGCCGAATCTTGGCAAGTTTCCTCTGACCAAAAGACCATCACCTTCAAGCTTAAACCCAACCTCAAATGGGCAGATGGCGCACCGCTCACCAGTGCAGACTTGCTGTTTACTTGGCAACTGGTCACCGACGAAAAAACCCGCACTCCGTATGGCGCTGACTTCAAGTTGGTGACCAAAGCCGAAGCCCCAGACCCACTCACCTTCAGCGTCACCTATCAACAACCCTACGCGCCGGCGATGGACTCTTGGGCCGGACTGCAAATCATGCCGCAGCATTTGTTGAAGGGTCAGGACATCAACACCACCGCCTTTGCCCGCAACCCAGTTGGCAGCCATTATTACAAGCTCAAGACCTGGAAAAATGGCGAGCGCATCGAGCTGGAAGCCAATCCCTTAGCCACTCAGGGGCAACCCAAGATTGAACGCCTGGTGTCGCGGTTCATCCCCGACCCTGCCGCGCAGTTTCTGGAATTGATGGCAGATAACATAGACGTGATGAACCTCGACCCCATCCAATACGCCCGCATCGTTCCGGCGCGGCCAGAACTCAAGCAAAAAATCGCGCTATACAAGGAACTGGGCAACGGCTATACCTACCTCGGTTTCAACCAAAAACGTGCGCCGTTCAATGATAAAAGAGTCCGCCAAGCCATTAATTACGCCATCAACAAACAAGAAATTATTGACGGGGTTTTGTTGGGGCTGGGTGAGCCAGTCGCCGCACCCTATAAGCCTGGCACACGCTGGGTCAACCCTGCGCTCAAACCCTATGGCTATGACCCGCAACACGCCAAAGTCTTATTAAAGGATGCCGGTTTTACGACCACCAATAGTGATGGCATCCTCGTGCGCGACGGCAAACCACTAGCGTTCGAGATTCTGGTCAATCAAAATAAGCAACGCTCTACCGCCGCAGTACTGATTCAGCGCCGCCTGAAAGAGGTCGGTATAGATGCCAGCATCCGCGTGCTGGAGTGGGCGAGTTTCCTAGGCAACCACATCAAAACCGGTGATTTTGACGTAGTGATTCTGGGCTGGAGCTTGTCGCTGGATCCGGATCAATTCAGCATCTGGCACTCGTCACAGAATGGCCCTAATCAATTCAACTTCATCAACTACAACAACCCGCAAGTGGATAAACTGCTGGAACAAGGCCGCCTGGAGCTAGACCCCGACAAACGCATGAAAATCTATCATGAATTTTCCAGGATTCTGCTGGAGGATAGCCCCATCGTGTACTTGTTTGAAGGCTATGGCCTACCCGCCATCCACAAGCGCATCCGTGGCATAGACAACCCCGCGCCACCCGCTGGCATAGGCTGGAACTCTCAAGATTGGTATATTCCTGAGCCATTACGCCGGAACGAAATTGCGCCATGATTCAATACATCCTCAAACGTCTATTCTGGATGGTGCCGCTGCTGATTGGGATTAGTCTTATTTCTTTCCTTATCATGCACTTGGCGCCTGGCGACATCACCACCACCGAAGCCAGTTTCAATCCCAAAGCCAGCCAGGAATCTATCCAGAAACTACGCAAGATTTACCACTTGGACGAACCGGTAATGGTGCAGTACGGCTATTGGCTGAAGCGCATGGTGACGCTGGATTTCGGTAACTCCTTCGCCAGCCATCAACGTCCGGTATTTTGGCAAACCAAAGACAAGCAAGGCAACATTAGCAAAGGCATGATTCAGGAAGCGCTGCCTATCACGCTGCTGATCAATGTACTAAGTATGGTGTTAATTTTTGTAGTGGCACTGCCGTTGGGAGTCATCTCCGCCCTCACCCACCACCGGCCACCAGACCGGGGTATCACCATATTTGTGTTCATTGGCTTTGCCATGCCAGGGTTTTGGCTGGCGCTGATGCTGATGTATTGGATGGGCGTGACGCATGACTGGCTACCGATTTCTGGCCTGCATAGCCTGGATTTTGAACGCATGGGATTCTTCGCGCAAATCTTGGATGGCATCAAACACTTGGCAATACCGGTGTTTATCTCGGGTTTAGGCGGTTTGGCGGGCATTTCGCTGTTCGTCAAAAACGGGATGCTGGACGTGCTGCATCAGGACTACATCACCACCGCGCGCGCCAAGGGTTTGCCGGAGAATACCGTCATCTATCGCCATGCGCTGCGTAACGCTTGGCTACCGTTGATTACTCTGCTCGGCTTGTCCATCCCCGGCCTGATAGGCGGTTCGGTGATTGCCGAATCGCTGTTCGCCATCCCCGGCATGGGCAAACTGTTCTATGACGCGGTGCTGATGCGCGACTTTCCGGTGATCATGGGCATCTTGACCATAGGCTCGGCGTTGACGTTGCTGGGCAACCTGCTTGCCGACATTGCTTACGCCTGGGCTGATCCACGCGTGCGACGAGGGGTGGCGGGATAATGTTAGGAGAAACCACATGAGCACAGACATCCGCTGGAAGCAGCGTTTTGATAATTTTAC
>JANYIK010000018.1 GCA_025362115.1 Methylophilaceae bacterium | reverse complement strand
GGCGTGATCCCCGGCAACGAAGGTCGCGGCTACGTGCTGCGCCGCATTATTCGCCGCGCCATCCGCCATGGTTACAAACTGGGATGCCGCACTGCGTTCTTCCATAAGTTGGTTGCACCGTTGGCTTCCGAAATGGGCGGCGCCTATCCTGAACTGGTCAGCCAGCAAGCCCGTGTGACTGACATTCTCAAGCAGGAAGAGGAGCGCTTCTTCGAGACTATTGAACGTGGGATGGAAATATTAGAGGATGCGGCATCGCCTGTAATAAGGGCTTTACACTCAATTGCAATAGAAAAAAATTGGCAGATTATTTCTACAACAGCACAACTCGGCTCAGGAAATCACTATGTTGTTGCGAATGTAAAAAAAGACGGTTCTATAAAAAAAATAGCTTTTTTTGAAGCGAACTTCAATGAAGACATAATATGTTTAGAACATGCTAACGCCAACGCTGATGAGAACTACTACTTACCACAGGCGATCATTCCTGTAGCGATTAGAAATCAAGCTATCACTTTACCGAGCAACGATTACCCGCTAGATGGGAACATAGCATTTCAACTTCACGACACGTTTGGCTTCCCACTAGACCTCACACAAGACATCTGTAGAGAATGGAAAATTAAGGTAGACACTGTCGGCTTCGATGCCGCCATGGCGCGCCAGAAAGAGCAAGCGCGCGCCGCAGGCAAGTTCAAGATGGCCGCGAACCTAGAATACGACGGCGCGGCGACAACTTTCCACGGCTACGACAAGCTGGAAACCGCAGCCAAGGTATTGGCGCTGTACAAAGACAGCGCGGCGGTTGCGGCACTGGCGGAAGGCGACTTGGGCGTTGTCGTGTTGGACGACACGCCGTTCTATGCCGAATCTGGCGGCCAGATTGGCGATTGTGGGGAGCTGAAAGGCAGCGACGGCCTCTTTGCCGTGGAAGACACACAAAAAATCCAGGCGGCGGTGTTCGGCCACCACGGCGTGTTGAAGACCGGCACGCTAGCGGTGGGCGACAGCGTTGCCGCCCGCGTCAACACGCCGCAGCGCGCCGCCACCATGCGTAACCACTCCGCCACCCACCTGATGCACAAGGCGCTACGTGAAGTGCTGGGCGAGCATGTACAGCAAAAAGGCTCACTGGTAGATACCGACAAGACCCGTTTTGACTTTGTGCATAACGCACCGATGACGGATGCTGAAATCAGTCAGGTTGAACAGATTGTGAATGGGGAAATCCTCGTTAACGCGGCGACCCAAGCCCGCGTGATGGACATTGAATCCGCACAAAAAACCGGCGCGATGATGCTGTTTGGCGAGAAATATGGCGACGAAGTACGCGTGCTGGACATCGGTTCCACCCGTGAGTTGTGCGGGGGGACGCACGTGAGCCGTACGGGTGATATTGGGTTATTCAAGATTGTTTCAGAAACCGGCGTTGCCGCAGGGGTGCGCCGTGTAGAAGCGGCTACGGGTACAGGCGCTTTGCAGTTGGTGCAATCGCAACAAGCGCTGTTGTCGCAAGCTGCGCATGAGATCAAAGCGCCTGCACATGAAATTCCCGCCAAGATTGCGCAGATGGTGGATGCTATGAAGGCTTTGGAAAAAGAGCTGGCACGCTTAAAATCTAAAAATGCCTCGTCACAAGGTGACGGTTTGGCAGGTCAAGCGGTGGAGGTGGCAGGTATCAAGGTGCTGGCTGCCATACTGGAAGGTGCCGATGCCAACGCGCTGCGCGAGACTATGGATAAGCTGAAAGACAAGCTGAAGTCTGCCGCTATCGTGTTGGCTGCCACCAATGACGGTAAAGTGAGCTTAGTGGCTGGCGTGACGGCGGATTTGCTCACTAAACTAAAGGCTGGGGAATTGGTCAATCACGTTGCTGGCCAAGTCGGCGGCAAGGGCGGCGGCAAGCCAGATATGGCGATGGCAGGCGGTACTGAGCCTGCAAAATTACCGCAAGCGTTGGCGAGCGTGGCGGGTTGGGTGAAAGACAAATTACATTGATGCAATCGCAGTCATTCTGGCGCAGGCCAGAATCCAGTTCAGCCAATAGCGACGAAATAGCATCATTGCGCTCCGTGGCTGTTCAACTAGATTCCCCCTTGCAGGGCGCGTAGGCTTCTGCATAAGCCTACCGTTACGCAGGTACACAGCATGCTGTGCGAAACCCCTGCTACACCCTGCGCGGGAATGACGTGGTGACTTTTTTGCGTAATCGCTGTGGCTAAATAGACTTTAGAGGATGTTTGAATGGCGTTAATAGTACAAAAATATGGCGGTACGTCGGTGGGTTCTCCTGACCGCATCCGCAATGTGGCGCGTCGGGTGGCGCGTTATCAGGCGCTGGGGCATCAGGTCGTTGTCGTCGTGTCAGCAATATCAGGCGAGACCAATCGCTTGATCAACTTGGCCAAAGAGATTATGCCGGAGCCAGATTCGCGTGAATTGGATCAGATGGTTTCCACTGGTGAGCAGGTGACTATCGCCCTCACCGCGATGGCATTGATGGACTTGGGCCTCAAGGCCAAGAGCTACACTGGTTATCAGGTCAGCATCACCACCGATGACGCTTACACCAAAGCTCGCATCATACACATTGACGAATCCCACATCCGTGCGGATTTGGATGCGGGCTACGTGGTGGTGGTGGCGGGTTTCCAAGGTGTGGACGCGAATGGCAATATCACCACGCTGGGGCGTGGCGGTTCCGATACCACCGGCGTGGCGCTGGCAGCGGCGCTAAAGGCCGACGAGTGCCAGATTTATACCGATGTGGAC
>JANYIK010000117.1 GCA_025362115.1 Methylophilaceae bacterium | reverse complement strand
GGCTTAAAAACACTGGAAAAAATAGGCAAGGAAAATCTGCAAGCGGATAGCAATTTCAACACCGCTTTGGAAAAAATACGCCCGACTTTGGATTACGACCAGTTGTTTGCCAATAGCATCAAAGGCCGAAAAGTTGTCATGGGTTACTACTTCCGCTTGGATGAAGCCGGCAAGGATAAAGGCGAGGTTGGCCAGTTGCCCAAACCGGTGTTTGCCAAAGGCGAATATGACCCAACCGCGGCTATTTTTGTCGGTGGTAATGCTTATGGGGCTAATTTGCCAGTATTGCAACAGGCGGCTTTTTCCGCAGGGCATTTCAATCCATCGGTGGATAGAGACGGTATTTCGCGTCGTATCGCTATGGTGGAGGAGTTCAAAGGCTCGCTCTATGAATCACTCTCTTTAGGTGTGGCGCGTGCTTATTTGGGCGTAGATAAAGTTGAGGCAGGATTTGCTGCAACGGGAGTAAGCGATGATTATGCAGGTTTGGAGTGGCTCAAGCTGGGGAAAAGACATATTCCGGTGGATGATCAAGTTAGGGCGCTAATTCCCTTCCGT
Source organism: Methylophilaceae bacterium (assembly GCA_025362115.1). GTDB lineage: Bacteria > Pseudomonadota > Gammaproteobacteria > Burkholderiales > Methylophilaceae > CAILHX01. The sequence continues at coordinate 5,821 of JANYIK010000117.1, read as the reverse complement.
GGCCCGCAGGGAAGTTTCCCATACGTGTCTGCCACCGACGTGCTCAATCATAAAGTAGACCCAAAAATACTGGATGGTGCAATTGTACTGGTGGGTACCACCGCACCTGGCTTGCTTGATTTACGGGCATCGCCGGTTGGTAGCGTTTATGCTGGGGTAGAAATGCACGCCAATATGGTGGCGGGAATTTTGGATGGGAACATCAAGGAAAGTCCGGCTTATCTGCAAGCCGGCGAGTTTTTGCTGATATTGGTGGTGGGTGTTGCGCTGGCTTTTGGTTTGGCGATTACCAGCCCGCTGTGGGCAACACTTTGGGCGACAGTCGCTTTGGGCGGAACTCTGGCGCTTAACTTCTGGCTGTGGACGGGTGTGGGTTACGCTTTCCCCATCGTGCCGAGTTGGTTGATGATGACGGTGCTTTATTTGTTGAACATGTCATACGGCTTTTTCATCGAATCGCGCGGTAAGCGGCAGTTGGCGGGGTTGTTCGGACAATATGTACCACCTGAGCTGGTGGACGAGATGGCGAAGAATCCAGAGGCTATCTCGATGGAAGGTGATAGCCGTGAAATGACGGTGTTGTTCTCTGACGTGCGCGGTTTTACTACTATTTCTGAAGGCTTGGATCCTAAAGAACTGACGCAGTTGATGAACGCGTACCTCTCGCCCATGACCTTTGTGATTCAAAAGCATCGCGGTACGATTGATAAATACATGGGCGATGCCATCATGGCCTTCTGGGGCGCACCCATTAAAGACCCGGACAGCGCCAAGCATGCGATGGAAGCGGCGATGGGCATGATTGCAGAGCTAGAAACCGTGAATGTCGGGTTTAAGGCCAAGGGTTGGCCTCCGATTAAAATAGGCGTGGGTTTGAACACCGGCACCATGACCGTGGGCAACATGGGATCTTCTTTCCGCATGGCCTATACGGCGATGGGCGACGCGGTGAATTTGGGTTCGCGCCTGGAAAGTATTACCAAACAGTATGGCGTGGCGATTATTGTGAGTGAATTCACCAAAGCAGCAGTGCCGGATTACCTGTACCGCGAGCTGGACAAGATTCGCGTCAAGGGTAAGGACGAGCCGGTTACAATTTACGAGCCGCTAGGCCCTGCTGACACTATAGATCAAGCGATCAAAGACCAGCTTGCTCAGTATGATGCCGCCGTTGCGCTGTATGCCGCGCAAAAATGGGATGAAGCTGAAGCTGCATTTAATGCATTGTTGGCTGCGGATGATCGCTATCTTTACCGCGAAGTCTATCTGCATCGGATTGCCGAGTTCCGCGAGGAATCTCCAGGCGAAAACTGGGATGGGGTCTACACTTGGAAGACCAAGTAGGGCTTAGCTAAGTCTTCATGCAAATCAAAATTTTAGGATGCAGCGGCGGTATAGGCGGAGACCTAAGAACCACCTCGTTTCTGGTTGACGATGACATCCTGATGGATGCTGGCACTGGTGCCGCCGATTTGAGTATTGAAGGTTTGGCGGCGATAGACCATATCTTCGTCACTCATTCGCATCTGGATCACATCCAGTGTATCCCCTTGATGGCGGATACGGTGATAGGCATGCGTGACAAGCCCATCGTCATCCACGCTGCCAAGGACACTTGGAATATCATCAAGAATCACGTTTTTAATTGGAAGGTGTGGCCAGATTTCACGGTGATTCCTGACGCGGTGAATCCGGTCATGATTTATCAAGAAATAAAAATGGGTCAGACGGTAGAACTCAACGGGAGGCGCTTTACCCCCATCCCAGCCAACCATGTGGTGCCTGCGGTAGGCTATCACATTGAGGGCAACAAAGAGAGCATGGTGTTCACCGGCGACACCACCACCTGTAGCGCTTTGTGGCCGGTGGTCAATCGTATCCACAATTTGAAGTATTTGATCATCGAAACCGCGTTTGCCGAGGAAGAAAAATGGTTGGCAGAATTGTCCAAGCATCTCTGCCCCTCGCTGGTGATTGCCGAGTTGCGCCAGCTCAAACGCGAAGCAGAGATTTACATCACCCACCTCAAACCTGGCGTGGGCGAAACTATCATGCGGCAAATTGCCCAAGCCGCACCGGAGCTTGATGCCAAGCCGCTATTTAATCAACAAGTGTTTGAGTTGAACTGATATGACCATAGATGTCTCCCTACTAATAAATTTTGAGCCTGTAGGCCAATTGACGCTAGAGCATAGAAGCGAAATCGCTGGTATGAGCAAGCAATATGAGGTTGCCCAAGGCTTGGATGTGTTGCGCGTGGTTACAAATACACCCGGTAGATCGGTTTATCTTAGTCGTGGTGAGCTTTTGGTGAGCTATCAAGACGGTAGCGAAGAGTCAATAAGCGTGGGTATCGCCGCTGCGCGACACCCTATTGTCGGCGGGCGTAAAGTGGCTAAAAGCGCGGTAGCGCTGAGTCCGGTTGAGGTGGTATTGATAGATAGCGACCTGATAGACCTGATGATGACTTGGGAACAAGCCGCCAACGTCAGTCAGCCAGAATTTTTAGAAGACGAACTGTGGGCGGCGCGGTCACGGCATAACAAGTCTATAGACATCAAACTGGGCGCAGTCGGCATGTTTGGCGTGAATCAATTGCAAGGCGGTGCGTTCAATCGTCTGCCTTCAGCCAATATAGACGAGCTTTTCCGCCGTATGCAAAGTGTGCAGGTGGCGGCTGGGCAAGTCATCATCAAGCAAGGTGAAGAGGGCGACTATTATTACCTGATAGAGTCTGGCGCGGCTGAAGTCACGCGCCATTCCAGACCGTACAAACCGCCTCAGGTGTTGGCAAAACTCGGTGAAGGTGACGCGTTTGGCGAAGAAGCGCCGGTGTCTGACAACCGACGCAATGCCACCGTGACCATGATCTCTGATGGCGTACTATTGCGCTTGAGCAAGCAGGATTTTATCGAGCTGATGAAAGCACCGTTGCTTAATACGATCAGCTGGGAGGCAGCACAGAAAAAAGTGTTGGAAGGCGCGGTATGGCTGGATGTGCGAACACCTTCCGAGTTTGATTATGATCACGTCTTCCCGGATGCGATTAACGTGCCATTAAGCGATATTCGTAGCGAAATACCGCATTTGGATAAGCGCAAAGTTCATATTGTGTATTGCCAATCCGGACGACGTAGCTCGGCAGCGGCGTTCATTATGTCGCAACTTGGTTTTGAGGTTTATATGGTAGAGATTGCCCAGTGACCAAATAAAAAAAGCGGCCAGCAGGCCGCTTTTCCATGCATTAAGGCCAATTACTTGGCTTCCAGTACTTTCTTCAAGTTCGGCAAACCGGCATCGAATACACCAGTCACGGCTTTGACTGCCGATTCGTCATCCTGACCAGCAGGAATAGGTGGATTGAGCGTGTACATGCGATAGAAACGTGCCAGCCATACTACCGTGGTTTCTCCGGCTCCTGGGCCTGCTTTTACCGTCATGGTGGCGTTATAGTTGGTCACCGGCAGCACACCCTCAACGATTTCATATTTCAGTTTCATATCCTTATCGTCGCTGGATTTCAGACGTTCCAGAATCGTGCCGCCGTCCTTGAGTGTCAAGGTACGAAAGGTATCATCACCCTTGGTTTCCACTTTGGTGCTGGCTACTGGTGGTAGCCATTTATGTATGCCACCAAAGTCTTTCACCATCGCCCATACTTTGGTGGGGTCGGCCTTGATGACGATTTCTTTTTCTACTTTTTGTGGCGACGGGCCGTGCGCGGCAGCAGTTAAAGGTAATAGGGCTACAGCGATGAATGCGAGTAACTTTTTCATGCAAATTTCTCCAATATAGTAAGGTCAAAAAATCAATGTGCTGCCACTGCAATAAACTGGCCGAAAGCCCGGCTTTGTTGGCCGGTGGGGATGCTCGCGACGAGTTTGTTGCTGGTGGTATCAATCACTGAAACAAGGTTGTCGCCCCAACTGGCGACGTAAATCTGCTTATTACTGTAACTAATGCCTTCCGGCACGCTACCGACGGCGATAGTCTGCGTCACTCTTCGGTTGATAGTATCTATCACCGAGACGCTGTCGTCGCCAGTGTTGGTGACATAGATGGTTTTCCCGTCACCACTCAACGCCACACAGTAGGGGTGATCTTTGACCGCTATGGTAGCGCTTAAGCGCTCAAATGGCGCATCTATCACTGATAGGCTGTTGCCATAGACGTTGACCACGTACAGCACTTGCCCATCTGGGCTTAGCGTCAGACCGAAAGGATGCTGGCCGACGGCGATGCGGCGTACTACTTTGCCTTGTTCCAAATTGATGACAGCGACATCGTTGCTATCACGGTTAGCTACCAACAAAAATTGGCCATCATGGCTCTCGATCAAACCTGCCGGCGCTTTTCCCACAGCTAGGCTGCGTAGCGTTTTGTTGCTAGCGGTATCAATTGCCAGCACTTGGTCGGCAAACCAATCCGCTACGTATAGCGTTTTTTCATCGCGACTTAAGGTCAAGCCCACAGGAGAGCCGCTTAGCAGGATTTCCGAAGTAACTTGGTTGGTGCTGCTGTTGATTACCGAAATGGATTGGCTTTCTACGTTGGAAATAAATACACGCTGCAAACTTGATGCCACTGCGACACCCACTGGTGCTTTACCCACAGGGATGGTGCTGATTACTTGGTTATTCGCCACGTCAATCACCGAGACGCTGTTGCTGCCTTGATTAGTGATGTAGGCAAATGGTGCCGCACCTGCTTGGTTGGCAAGCAGTATCAGCGATATTAGTAGGGATTGTATGGTAAAGGACATCAGCTAGAAAAACGGTCAGATGGGGTTTGTGGTTGACGCGGCAGTATAAGAGCGAGCTTTATTCCATGCAACCACTGAATCGTCCTTTCATTCATGAGCGAAATGTGAAAAAATTGCGGGTAACTTAAAGGATTTTTAATCATGATAGATCGGGATGGTTACCGCCCGAACGTAGGCATTATTTTATGTAATGCCCACAATCAGGCGTTTTGGGGCAAACGTATACGCGAAGACTCTTGGCAGTTTCCACAAGGTGGCATCAAGTCGGGCGAAAGCCCAGAGCAGGCCATGTATCGGGAGCTGGAAGAAGAGGTAGGGCTAAAGCCGGAGCATGTGAAGATTCTGGGTCGCACCAAGGATTGGTTGCGCTATGACGTTCCGGAAAACTGGGTAAAGCGCGAATGGCGCGGGTCTTACCGCGGGCAAAAGCAAATCTGGTATTTGTTACGGCTGGTCGGGCGTGACACGGATGTTTCTTTGCGTGCCAGCGATCACCCCGAATTTGACGCTTGGCGCTGGAGTGAATATTGGGTGCCGTTAGAGAGTGTGATCGAGTTCAAGCGTGACGTTTATACCCGAGCATTAAATGAACTGGCGGTGTATCTGAAGCCACCCCGAAAAGCAGTAGCTCACGCTTGATGATGCTTACAGTGTGGCGAGGATGGTGCTGCCAGCGCTGACTTTATCACCCAAGCTGACTTTTGGGGTTGCGGTTAGTGGCAAGTAAATATCCACGCGCGAGCCAAACCGGATAAAGCCAAAACGTTGGCCTTTGGTCAACGGGCTTTTGGCTTCCACATAGCAAAGAATGCGTCGCGCAATCAAGCCAGCAATCTGTACGCAAGTCACGTCTTTTCCATCCAGCGTTTTAATCCACAAGGCATTACGTTCGTTTTCCAGTGATGCTTTGTCCATCGCTGCGTTGAAAAACTGGCCTTCAAAATACCACTGTTGCTGTACTGCGCCATCCACTGGGCTGCGGTTGGAATGTACGTTGAACACGTTCATAAATACGCTGATTTTGAGTGCATCACGCTTGAGGTATTCGTCATAAGCTTT
>JANYIK010000194.1 GCA_025362115.1 Methylophilaceae bacterium | reverse complement strand
GCCCTGAAAGTGGCTTCGTCGTCGCAATCGGCGTATCAACGATCAAGCCAAGGGCCGCAAGAGTCTTGGGACCAATCAATCCGCTGGCGTTGATAGAGTTTTCGGACTGGAATTTCTGCACCTGACCGAAAGTACGAATGCCAAACACGCCGTCAATCGTACCGACGTCATATCCTTTTTCTTTCAGCACGCGCTGAAGCACCGTTACGTCTGAACCCTTATCGCCCATTTTCGGGCACGTCATTATGGTTATCACTATTGAACCTCCGTGGTTGATCTAAATCATGCCAATGAGATTCAATAATGCAAGATAGGCGTTTTAATCAGACAACGCGGCGCGATTAAACCAGCTACTTGATGAGCGTACCGATGGACTTGAGTTCGTCGATCTTGACCTTGAAACGAGTCACTTGATCGTTGCAGTTATTTGCCTCGCAGGAATTGATGACATAGGTCGCGAGCGGCGCGTATGACTCAATGGCCGGCAAATAGACCGACTCACGACGAAGCTGACTCCACGATTTTTTTGAATAGAGTTTTTTTTCACCGACAAAAATCTGCTTCTGCGACATGATCGCGACACCGTGACCGCACTCAGGTTCGTTGATTTCTTTCATACATACTGGGTTAGACGATAGGATGATGTGCCCCGTGACGGCGTCGGTCGATAGACGTTGGGCTAAATGCTCAAACACATATATATCAGGAGGTTGCGGCGTGCACGCGCTAAGTAACAGAGACAGCGATGCGAAACGCATCCATTTTGGCGCGAGTAAGTTTCTCATAGTCGTCATCCGTTGCCGTGGCCGAAAGTTGATCGACGGCATTGACGGCGGCCACATAGTCCATTGCCTCTGCCGGTTTTCGGAGGGCCGTGTTTCCGAAAAAGCCCCCCATTACAACTGATTTCGAAAGATGCTCAATAACCATTCGTATGATCGCCTTATCAATGTCAGACACCACGGGTAGAGCAAGCCACTCCATACCAGGAATAGCAATCTCTTGACCGTAAACAAATCCAACGCCCCACTCAACAAAAGTGAGGCGCATCTTCTCAACGGTGTCCGTGATGTCGATGGTATCGGCTGGCATTTAGGGTAACGCCGCCTCTGCTGCATCGATGATGTAGTCATCAAGTGACCCTGGGATGACGGCCTTTAGTTTGTCGAGAAACGCCTTCGCATTGATCGCGAGAGACACCTCGCCGGTCGCATCGGTGCCTACATAGGTCACGGTGACTTTCAGTTTCTTATCAATCAACTCGACCTTTACTTCGCCCTCTGAACCTATTTTTTGATCAACGATCTCCACGAAAACCTCCTTGTGGTTTATTTTTTTAAAAACTCTATAGCGAATGATACCAGTGCGCTTAGAACAACTGCGCCGCCCACGATTTGATATCGAAAGCTTTTCAACGCATCAATCGAGGCCAGTAATTTCTCGATCATCTTCTCGATACGATCAAATCGCTCGTCGATCTTCTGCATTTGAAACTCGATCAGTTCTTCGTTCATTTTACACCTCAATATTCCTGCAAAACGACAACCGCGCCGCTAGCACCCGCGCCGCCCACCGTCACTGCACCGCCAGACCCAGCGCCTCCGCTGCCAATAAGACCACTGTAAGTAGCGTTAGGGTTTTCGATAATTCCTTCTGCGTAAGCGCCCGCACCGCCGCCGCCGCCAGCATAGACACTGATTAACCCAGAGGCCAGCCCGCCGCCTCCGCCGCCCGATCCATATCCGGTGCCGTCATAGCCTGTAGCAATAAAATTAGCGCCGCCGCCGCCAAATAGACTAGCTCCGCCCATTCCTCCAGGCACATAAGCGCCAGGAGCCGATGTCCCAGAAAAATCACCGTAGCCGCCTCTTGCGCCGTTGATTAAAAAAGCAGCGGATATTGAACTACTGGCCGCACCGCCAGCGCCTTGACCCGAACCGCCCGAACCGCCGCCGAGACCGCCATTCGCAACAAAAATAGTGCCGCCAAACGTGGTGACACTACCGTCTGTGCCTGGCGCTCCGGTGCCCGCAGTTCCACCTGGACCACCACCACCACCACCACCGACCAATCTGACTTTCAATGTCGGTTTTCGAAACGCATAGAACGTGATTGTTGCATCGCCGGTGCCTGAAGTTTTGGTAAATAAACCCGATGCCGCCGGATCGCCAGTCGCCGTCATCGCTAACAGTGTGCCACTCGCAATGGTAGACACTACGGTGAATGATGATCCGCTATTGGTATATACCGCGCCGACGCTTGCCGACGCCGAAGTGACGAAAAAATAATACTGAGTCGAAAAAGTATAACCTCCTGCTCCGGTTATGACATTGAACTTTCTCGGGAGTCTCATTAAAGATGCTGAAATCTGAGATAGAAGTTTGCTTGTATTGCCGTCGTCTAATATATCTTGACCGGTCATGTTCGCCACAAGTTGTGCGAGCTGAGAAGTTACTGCATTGGACTGTCGTAACGCCTTATTGACTAGCTTAGACCTTGCGATGCCTGGCACGTTGCCAGCGGTTCGTCCGCTATCGACCGAATACTCCGCATCGGTCAAAAGATTGGTGCCGGTGTCGGTCTCGCAGAATGGTAAAAAATTATTTACAGACATTTAAAAAAACTCCTCGTTTAGAGCGGCATTATTTCTGTGCCAAATGAACCAGTGTCCCACCCCGCTAGATAGGCATTATCAGTATCCCACGCAAATAAACGTCCGCTGTCAATCGGCACGATGTATTTCGCAATCGTGATGCCCTCGGGTTTTAAAGGAATATAACCACGCGTCAAAAGGGCCAGCGTGAGTGAGTCGATCATCCCACCGACAAATGCAAAATCGTAACTTAGGTCCTGGTTGTCTTGAATTAATATCTGAGGGGATACGAAAACCGATGACCAAATAGCATACGCGTTTTCAGTCGTGCCGTCCCAGTTATTTGCGGCGATCTTTGCCTTCAGCAGCGTGCGATACTGCTCGTCGGGTAGTCTCGTGATCGTGGTCGGCTCGTTCTCACCGCGCCAGAGCCCAAGGTCCCAACCATCGGTTATCACATCGTCAAAAGAAAAATAAAGTCCAGTTACAGGAATAGACACGTTTCGAGATATGCCGACCCATTCGCCGATGAAGTCTAACTGGACCCCGACGGCGAAATCGATATCGTACATTGACTCGGTCATCGTAAGTATATCTATCATTTTCTGATATATCGTCGCGAAGAACCCCACGATAGCCATGAACTTAGGTCGACTTCGATGCTGAGACGGTATGAGGTTTAGATAGTCGTTGACCGCCATTACGTCACCACGAAGCTGATATCTAATGCCGGATCAGAGAAACCATACTCGTCGAAATTTATCATGACCGAGCTCTGTGAGTAGAGACCGGCGTTTTTTCGCAGCTCAATCGTCGATATATCGTAAGTCTGTCCAGCGGCAGAGTTGGCCAAATAGGCCGGTGAGAAAAGCTTGGTGAGTAAAATCTCTTTGCCGATCTTGAAATTATTAATGACTAGCGATACCGCCGCCGCAATCTGTGGCTCGAAATCGGTCGTCCATCCATTTTTCGCGACGAGCGTGATGCGACACCCTATCGTTGCCCGAGTCGCTCGAATGAATCTGATCGTCAGTGGCATACCGTGAGAGTCATATACATTGTATGTCGTCGAGCCGAAAAGAGTGGAGCCAGGCGTTTTCTTGACCTGTAGCGCCTGAGCTATCTCCGAAGTCGCGCCGCCGACGACTACGATCGCAGAACTATTCGGCGGTAGACCATTGCCATCGGTGATTTTCAATAGATTCTGATATCCTCGCACATCACTCACGCCGGTCACGTTAGCGACTGCGCCCTCGATACCCTCCATGACCGTAAGAGAAGGAATGGCGGTAGATTTCGCCTGCCTTATTCTAAGGGCCGCGTCACTCTCGACGGCAACTCCTTCGATAGGAAGCGCAGGGTTTGTGACAGACTGCCAACCAAGGGTAGTCGTGAAAATCTTGTTGATGGTGCCGATCTCAGCCGTAACTGCGCCATACTTTTCAGCGGTTGCGGTTACCGTTATCGCGCCGCCCATCGGTATCGTAAAACTCGGTAGCAACCATTTTTGATTGAGAGAGTCTATCGCAATACCGTTCGTTACGTTCGTGGCGGATTGACCGATGATATTCAGGTCGACCGTTGACTTCGTGGCGCTGCGCTTTCGCAGGCCGTTGATCTTCACAAGTCGTGCGAGCAGGCTATCTTGAGCGTTGTCTGGCGAGAACGACGCTATCGTCACGGCAACCTTTGCCGCCACGTCGTACATGGCCTTCGCCTGTGCCGCAACTAGGGCGCCGTCTTGAGAGTCCGGTTCGAGATATATGTCGACGCCGTAAATGCCTTGATACAGTTCTTTTACGGCCTGAAGGAATGTCGGATAGTCCTTGTATTGAAACCCCGATGAGTCGAAGGTCATCAGCGTATTGATGTCGATAGGCATTCCATAACTCCAGTCTAAAAATTAATCCAGTCAAGTCGATCAAGAGACGTCGGCCCATAGATCGTGTCAATCGAGCATCTAACCTTGTACTCACGATTGTCGCCATTGATCGAGCTGTCAAATTCGGCAATCCCAGTGAACCCCTGAGTGAGCTGCAGCCGTCGTCTAATCGTGTTGTCGGCCTGCTCTTTTGATCGTTTGCCCATGACGCCCGTGAACATTGCCGTCCCATCGCTGAGATCCAAAAACCATTCTCCCTCGATCAGTTTCACGCGCGTCACGCACGCCTGACCGACGGCCTCGGGAATGTTGATGTGAAAATCCTTGAGACCGTTTCCAAACTGATAGTCATCGTCGGCGTCGAGTTTTCGATATCTCATGGTATAGCCGCTCCGCTTGTGCCTGAACCCGTTGTGACCCCTGGATGCTTGTGCGTCGCCAGGCCAATGCCCGAGGTCGTGGCAATGATCGATGCCGATACTGATCCAGTAGAGCTGATATTGCCCGTCACCGCAACTGCGCCAGCTAGAGTCAACGGTCCAGTGATCGACGTAGGCCCAGTGATATTGATACCGGTCGGCGAAACGAGATTGATTTGCCCTGCCGGAGTGAGTTCAATAAACGACGTACCAGCGAGCGTGCGAAGCTGCGCATTGGTTGTGCTGACACCGACCGGAGCCTTTGGTTTAGAAAACGGACCGGGCAAACAAAAACCGTCCGAAAGATCGTGCATCCTAAACTCTGCCGCCTTTTGAATACCGCTCGACTGCCACCATGAGTCGATACAGCGAGAGCCGAATATGATAAGCACCTCGTCGCCGGTCGTGATCGGCATCGTGAAAACGAAACCGCCGCCTTGAGGGAATACGACGGGACAATGTATGAGCGTCGGCAAATTGACGTAGGTTGTCTTTCCGAACTCGTCTTCGATTTCACCTTGGATAGATGGCTGGATAGTTGCCGTCATCGACGATGAATCGAAATCCACGACGATACCTGGCATCGCGGTCCACATGCGCGACTGCCAACCTGTCAGAGCTATGCGGAGCGACTCCTCTGGGTCATCATATAGGTTGTCTCTGCTCGACATTTCACTCTCCGAAACCTGGTTGAACCGCGTTTCGCGGATTCGACGTTGTGCTAATTAGCAGCGTCTTGAGATCACAGTACCAATCATTGCCCCTTGTGTCCCCAACATATCTGATCGTCTGGACGTAGTAAACCCCATCGAGGCTTAGGAGTGATGGCGTGTTAGTCGAGGTGCCCTTGTCGTTATAGGCAATCTTCATTTGTTCGACCGATGCGTTGTCGATCTGGATCTGTCCGCCGATCTTAATATTCGGATTCAGCAGGCACTTAATATTCACACCTTCGGTCGTTTGTGTCGGCGTGCCGAGCATACCGGTCTTATACGTGAGCACGACGCGCTCGCCAGGTAGATATTCCTTTTTAGGAATAATGGTTATCTTGCCCTGCTGAATCGAAAAGCTGGCGTCGTTTGTTTCTGCGGTATTTTTTAAAATAGTGCTCGCCTTGCCATACATGACCTTGCCACGCGGAAGCTTCACCGCGCTCAAATCGGGCGTCGGC
>JANYIK010000193.1 GCA_025362115.1 Methylophilaceae bacterium | reverse complement strand
ACTGCCGTGATCAACCGCGATGGTCGTGTGCTGGCAACATTGCCGCAATTCACTTTAAGTTCACTAGAAGGCCAGATTCAAGGTTATCAAGGCACCACTCCTTATGTGCGTTGGGGAAATTGGCTGGTGATCACTTTGATTTTTCTGACGCTTGGGGCTTTGTGGCAAAGGCGCAAACAAAGCTAATTTAATTGCGAACCATTAGCCAAATTTTTATATACTGTACCCGCAATGCACTTGAATAATTCCATGAATAATTGAGGGGCAACATGAGCAACCAAAACATCGCCATCATTGGTCTAGGAAGAGCAGGCACAGCCTTTCTTGGTGCTATTCTCAACAAGAAACAAAACGTAAACCTAGTATGTATCGTTGAGCCTAACGACACCACTGGCAAAGCGCAAGCCGTGGAAGCAGGAATCAAAAACTGCACCATTGATGAAATTGCCAAGATGGGCAAAGACCTTGATGTCATCTTTGATCTAAGCGGCAACCCAAATGTGACCAAAGAACTACGCCACAAACTCAATTCTGCTTTCAACGCCCACACTGTGGTCGCCCCTGATAACATCACCCGCCTGGTCTGGGCGTTGATTGCTAACAGTTAAGCAGAAACGCTAATTGAGATAAAGACTTGGTGGCACCATCATCAAGTCATGCAAGCCCTTGAATAACCCCACAAGCAAGCCTGCTGTGGCTTGCTTGTGGGGTTTTGCGGTAGAATCCACATCTTTCCAAGCTATTCGGTTCGTCATGCTTACCTTTCAGCAAATTATTCTTACTCTCCAGCAATACTGGGACAAGCAAGGCTGCGCGCTGCTGCAACCTTACGACATGGAAGTCGGCGCGGGTACTTCGCACACGGCGACTTTTTTGCGCTCACTAGGACCGGAGCCGTGGAAAGCCGCTTACGTGCAACCCAGTCGCCGCCCCAAGGACGGACGTTATGGTGAAAATCCCAATCGTTTGCAGCATTATTATCAATATCAGGTCGTATTAAAGCCTGCGCCGGATAACATTCTTGACCTGTATCTGGGTTCATTGGAAGCGTTAGGGTTCGATCTGAAAAAGAACGACATCCGCTTTGTGGAAGACGATTGGGAAAACCCCACTTTGGGCGCATGGGGCTTGGGCTGGGAAGTGTGGCTGAACGGTATGGAAGTCACCCAATTCACCTATTTCCAGCAAGTCGGCGGCATCAACTGCAAACCCATCACCGGTGAAATCACTTACGGCCTGGAACGCCTCGCCATGTATCTGCAAGAGGTAGAAAATGTGTTTGATTTGACCTGGACAGATGGCCTCAAGTACCGCGACGTGTATCACCAAAACGAAGTCGAGCAATCTACCTATAACTTTGAGTTCAGCGATGTGGAATTCTTGCTCGGGGCGTTTGGTAGTCACGAAAAAGAAGCGCAGTTGCTGATAGAAAACAAGTTGCCATTGCCCGCTTACGAACAAGTACTAAAAGCCGCCCACACCTTTAACCTGCTGGATGCCAGAGGTGCGATTTCCGTCACCGAACGCGCCGCTTACATCGGCCGCATCCGTAATCTGGCAAGAGCCGTGGCGCAAGCTTACCTGGAAAGCCGCGCACGACTGGGCTTTCCGATGGCGCCCAAAGATTGGGCGAATGAAGTGCTGGCGCAAATGGAGAAAAAGGCCGCGTAATTCTGTCATTCCCGCCCCCGACAGAAACATTCGAGGACAGGCTACGGCGGGAATCCAGTCAAGCTCACTATGCAGCCCTGTGTTTACATCATGGCAAGCAGTAGAAACGGCACGCTTTATATCGGGGTTACTTCCGACTTGGTGGCAAGAATATGGCAACACAAAAATGACGTAGTTGAGGGGTTTACGCAAAAGCATGGTGTACATTGTTTAGTGTGGTACGAGCCCCATCACAATATGGAATCAGCCATTGCGCGCGAGAAAGCCCTTAAAAAATGGAACCGAATTTGGAAGTTACGCCTGATTGAGCAAATGAACCCTAAATGGCAGGACTTATATGAGCAACTTATTTGACTGGATTCCCGCCTACGCGGGAATGACGGAGTATTGATGAACTTACTAGTTGAATTATTGGTGGAAGAACTGCCGCCAAAATCCCTGAAAAAACTAGGCGAGGCGTTTGCCAATGGCCTGTTTGAATCGCTGAAAAATCAAGGGCTGGCGGGTGAAAAGGCTGAGATTACGCCTTACGCCACGCCGCGTCGTTTGGCGGCGCATATCACAAATATCCTTGCGGTCGCCCCTGACCAAGAAATCACACAAAAACTGATGCCCGTCACTGTAGCCATCACCGCCGACGGCACGCCCACAGAGGCTTTACGTAAACGGCTGATGAAGGAAGGTCGCGAATATCTGGCCGACTTATGGCCAGAGGCCGAGGATGGTACGGATAGCCTCTATGTGGCTTCTGACGGCAAGGCAGATAGTGTTTTTCTGCGCGGCGTGGCAAAGGGAGCTAGCTTGCAAGCTGCTCTGCAAATTGCACTTGATGACACCCTTACCAAACTGCCCATTCCCAAGGTGATGAGCTACCAATTACAAGATGGTTGGGAGAGTGTCAATTTCGTGCGTCCGGCGCATGGCTTGGTGGCGCTGCATGGGCAAGACGTCATCCAGATAACAGCGCTGGGACTGGCTTCCAGCAACCTGACCCAAGGTCACCGCTTTGAAGCTACCAAGCACCCCATAGCACTGCACGATGCCGATAGCTACGTCACGCAACTGGAAACCGAAGGTGCGGTGAT
>JANYIK010000168.1 GCA_025362115.1 Methylophilaceae bacterium | reverse complement strand
TCGGCAATATCCTCAAGCGCTGGGGTTTGGAGGTAACTTTTGTCTCGCTCACCAACCCTGACGAGTGGCAAGCGGCGATCAAACCCAATACCAAGCTGTTCTTCGTGGAAACGCCGTCCAACCCGCTGACCGAGGTATGCGACATCGCTTTACTGGCGGATATTGCGCATAAGGCTGGTGTATTGCTTGCCGTGGATAATTGCTTCTGCACACCCGCGCTGCAAAAACCGCTGGAGCTGGGTGCCGACATCGTCATCCACTCCGCCACCAAATACATAGATGGCCAAGGGCGCTGCCTGGGTGGCGCGGTGCTGGGCAAGAAGGACGTGCTAGAGCCGGTGTTCGGTTTTTTACGCACCGCAGGCCCCACATTAAGCGCCTTCAACGCTTGGGTGTTCATGAAAGGCTTAGAAACCCTGTTTGTACGCATGGAAGCGCACTCCAGGAGCGCGCTGGCTTTGGCCCAATGGCTAGAACAACAGCCGCAGATTGCTCGTGTCTACTATCCGGGACTGACCTCACACCCGCAACATGCTTTGGCGTTGAAACAGCAAAAAACCGGTGGCGGCATTGTTTCCTTTGATCTCAAAGGCGGCAAGGGGGCTGCGTGGAGGCTGATTGACAGCACACAGTTACTTTCCATTACCGCTAATCTTGGGGACGCCAAAAGCACCATCACCCATCCCGCCACGACTACCCATAGCCGCGTGACACCGGAAGAACGTGCCGCGGCTGGTATAGGCGATGGCTTGGTGCGCATTGCGGTGGGCTTGGAGCATGTGGACGACATCGAGGCAGATTTGTTGCAGGGTTTGAAATAAACTTCTCCAAACTCGCGGGCTTCTTTAGCGCTTCCCTAAGTATTTTCATGAATGAAGGCTAAGCTCATTTCATGACCGGGTGTTTTGGCGTAGCATTAGCCCCGAGCGTTGCATTGTCGCGCTATCTATTTAACCCACGGTTTGAATGCAGAACCACACCATCTCAAGGAGAAAATGATGAGTCTCAAAGGAAGCAAAACTGAAGACAATTTGAAAGCCGCGTTCGCGGGTGAATCACAAGCTAATCGCCGTTATTTGTATTTCGCAGCCAAGGCCGACATCGAAGGCTACAACGATGTGGCGGCGCTGTTCCGTTCCACCGCTGAAGGCGAAACCGGACACGCGCATGGTCATCTGGAGTTTCTTGAGCAATGTGGCGACCCGGCTACTGGCTTGCCGATCGGCTCTACTTCCAACAACCTGAAAGCTGCAGTGGCTGGCGAAACCCATGAGTACACCGACATGTATCCTGGTATGACCAAAACTGCGCGCGAAGAAGGTTTTGACGAAGTGGCCGACTGGTTTGAAACGCTGGCCAAGGCAGAGCGCTCCCACGCTAACCGTTATCAAAAAGCGTTGAACGAACTGAGCGCACTGTAAGTTTGTAAAGGAAGCTCTGGTTAACCCTAACTATGCTTCGATACATTTTCCGTTCGCCCTGAATGCCGCGCCTAGCGCGGTGTATCGAAGGGTGGGCGGAAAATTACTCAGCACGAACGGGCTTAATCAGAAGCTTTGAATGTTAAGAGTGCGAAGCAAGCTGCACTCTCTTTTCTGTATCAAGGAAATTCCCCATGGCTGTGACCACCAAAGAAGGCAATCTGCAAGCGCCAACGCGCCACCCCCTGGATTGGAAGAACCCCGATTTTTATGACAAAACATCTCTTGAAACTGAGCTGGAGCGGGTGTTTGACGTGTGCCACGGTTGCCGCCGTTGTGTGAGTTTGTGTCAGTCTTTCCCCACTTTGTTTGACTTGGTGGATGAATCGCCGACGCTGGAAGTGGACGGGGTCAAAAAAGAAGATTATGCAAAGGTGGTAGATCATTGCTACTTGTGCGACTTGTGTTTTATGACCAAGTGTCCTTATGTGCCGCCGCATGAGTGGAACTTGGACTTCCCGCATTTGATGCTGCGTGCCAAGGCTGTGAATTACAAGAATGGTGACGTGAAGCTGCGCGACCGCATACTCACCAGTACCGACGTGGTGGGCAATCTCGCGGGAATTCCCGTGGTGGCGCAAGTAGTCAATGCGGCGAATAACTTTGCACCCGCCAGAAAAGTGTTGGAAGCCACGTTGGGTGTTCACCCTGATGCCAAGTTGCCCAAATATGAGAGTAATACCTTACGTAAGCGCCTGAAAAAACACAAAAGTGAACTGGTGGCCGAGCCGGTCGGCAAGACCAAGGGGAAGCTGGCACTGTTCGCTACCTGCTATATGAATCGCAATGAGCCTGATCCCGGCGAGGACTTGATGGTGGTGCTGGAACACAACGGCATCCCCATGACTATCGCTACCCAGGAAAAATGCTGCGGCATGCCCAAGCTGGAACTGGGTAATCTGGAGGCGGTGGCAGAGAACAAGGAATTCAACATCCCGATTTTGGCCAGAATGGTGGACGAGGGCTGGGATTTGACCGCGCTGGTACCGTCTTGCGTGCTGATGTTCAAACAAGAGTTACCGCTGATGTTTCCCGATGACGCTGATGTGCAGAAGGTGAAAAATGCCTTCTACGACCCGTTTGAATACCTGATGCTGCGTCACCGTGAGGGCAAACTCAAGACCGATTTTGAGCAGGCGCTGGGCAAGGTTTCTTATCATGCGGCTTGCCATCAGCGGGTGCAAAACATCGGGCAAAAGACGCGCGAGGCTTTGGCACTGATACCCAATACTGAAGTCGAGATTATCGAGCGTTGCTCAGGCCATGACGGGACTTATGCCGTGAAAAAGGAATTCCACGAAAGTTCGGTCAAAATTGTCAAGCCAGTAGTGAAGCGGGTGAAGGATTTTAATGCTGACCACTATGGCAGCGACTGCGCCATGGCTGGACATCATATTGAAAACATATTGGATAACGGCAAGGTGGCAGAACACCCAATCACCCTATTGCGCTTGGCCTACGGCATTTAGTGCTGCGTGTCATTCCCGCGGAGGCGGGAATCCAGTCAAATATCAGCGGGGTGATGTATATCTATGCTGTCCCAGCTGACTTGACTTGATTCTGGCCCCGACTAAAGCATTCGAGGGCAGGCTCTTCGCCAGAATGACGGTATTTGAATCATTGAGAGGATAGTAATTTTGCAAAAACTCACCCCCGCTGACCTGATGAGCCTTGAGCAATATGCCAAGGCCAGAACAGAATTTCGTGCATCTGTTATTGCCCACAAAAAGAACCGGCGCTTGGCATTGGGCGACCACGCAGCGCTGTACTTTGAAGACCGGCTGACCATGCAGTATCAGGTGCAAGAGATGCTGCGTATCGAACGCATTTTTGAGCAAGAGGGTATTCAGGAAGAACTGTCAGTGTATAACGATCTGGTGCCTGACGGCAGTAACTGGAAAGCCACGTTCATGGTGGAATATGCAGATGAAGCCGAGCGTAAAATCGCACTTGCTAAATTAGTTGGTATTGAGCTTGCGGTGTGGTTAAAAGTGGGCGATTTGCCCATCATTCGCCCGATTGCTAATGAGGATCTAGATCGCTCCAGCCCGGACAAAACGGCCGCCGTGCATTTCATGCGTTTTGAGTTGACTCCAGCGATGGCGGCGGCGGTGAAAAATGGCGAGGAGATTCAAGGGGGTATAGACCACCCTCAATATCAGTGTACCGTTCAAGTTGCGAGCAATATACGCGGAGCTTTGGCGCAAGATTTGATGTAGTTTTCTGGTGAAATCAATCACTTAAAAAAGCGGGAAATTCCCCCGCTTTTTTATTGCCTTTTTTCTGTTTTTTGCAGCGTTTTTGCAGTGCTTTAGAGTGCTTGCCGTGGTAAAATTCGGGCTCTTAAATCGCCTCAATAAAATAACAATTTATGGATCAGTTTGCCAAAGAAACAATCCCCGTCAGCCTAGAAGAAGAAATGCGCCGTTCCTACCTCGATTACGCCATGAGCGTGATTGTAGGCCGTGCTTTACCTGATGTTCGAGATGGGCTGAAACCGGTGCACAGACGTGTGCTGTTCGCCATGCACGAGCTTTCCAATGACTGGAATCGTGCCTACAAAAAATCTGCGCGTATCGTCGGTGACGTCATCGGTAAATACCACCCGCACGGTGACACCGCGGTGTACGACACCATTGTGCGTATGGCGCAGGATTTTTCGCTGCGTTACATGCTGGTGGATGGACAGGGTAACTTCGGCTCAGTGGATGGCGACAACGCCGCCGCCATGCGTTATACCGAAATCCGCATGGCGCGTATCGCGCATGAATTGCTGGGTGATCTGGACAAGGAGACCGTCAATTTCGGGGCCAACTACGATGGTTCTGAGCATGAGCCGCTTGTGCTGCCCGCCAAAATCCCTAATCTGCTTATCAACGGCAGCTCCGGTATCGCCGTGGGCATGGCCACCAACATTCCACCCCACAACCTGAACGAGGTCATTGATGCGTGCATGGCGGTGCTGAAAGACGCTGAAATCAGTATCGAAGATCTGATTGAAATCGTTCCTGCCCCTGACTTTCCTACCGCCGGCATCATCTATGGCACGGTGGGCGTGAGAGAGGGCTATCGCACTGGCCGTGGTCGTTGCGTGATGCGCGGCAGAACGCACTTTGAGGACATCGGTAAGGGTGAGCGCCAAGCCATCATCGTAGACGAGCTGCCGTATCAGGTGAACAAGAAGACACTTATCGAGAAAATCGCCGAGCTGGTCAATGAAAAGAAAATTGAAGGCATTTCTGATCTGCGTGATGAATCGGACAAGTCCGGTATGCGCATGGTGATCGAGCTGAAGCGCGGCGAAGTACCGGAAGTGGTGCTGAATAATCTGTACAAGCAAACCCAGTTGCAAGATACCTTTGGTATGAATATGGTGGCACTGGTAGATGGTCAGCCACGTTTGTTAAACCTGAAGCAGATGCTGGAAGCCTTCCTGCGCCATCGTCGCGAAGTGGTGACACGCCGTACAGTGTTCGAGCTACGCAAAGCTCGTGATCGTGGTCATGTGCTGGAAGGCCTGGCTGTCGCGCTTTCCAATGTGGATGAAATCATCGCACTGATTAAGGCGGCATCTGCGCCGCCGGTAGCTAAGCAGGAGCTGATGTCTCGCGTTTGGCGTTCTCAGTTGGTGGAAGACATGTTAGCGCGGGCTGGCGCAAGCGACGCCTTCCGCCCCGAAGATTTGGCGCCAGAGTTTGGCCTGACCAAGAAGGGCTATCGCCTCTCTGACGTTCAAGCGCAGGCGATCTTGGAGTTGCGCCTGCAACGCCTGACCGGTCTCGAGCAAGACAAGATTGTCAGCGAATACAAGGAGGTCATCGAGACCATCGCTGATTTGCTGGACATCCTGGCTAAACCGGAACGTGTGACCGAGATTATTGTTACCGAGCTTGCTGCGGTGAAGCAGCAGTTTGGCGACAAACGCCGCAGCGAGATTGTGCACAACGCACAGGATTTGAGCTTGGAAGATCTGATTACCCCGCAAGACGTGGTGGTGACGCTGTCTCATACCGGCTATGTGAAATCGCAACCGCTGGAAGAGTATCGCGCGCAAAAACGCGGCGGGCGCGGCAAGCAAGCAGCGGCGACCAAGGAAGACGACTTTATAGATAAGATGTTCGTGGCCAATACCCACGATTACATTCTGTGTTTCTCCAGCCGTGGTCGTGTGTATTGGCTGAAGGTGTACGAGGTGCCGCAAGGCAGCCGCATCAGCCGCGGCAAGCCGATTGTGAATTTGTTCCCGCTGGAAGAGGGAGAAAAAATTAACGCTATCTTGGCGGTGAAGGAGTTCGACGAAAATCACTTCATCTTTATGGCTACCGCCAAAGGTACGGTCAAGAAGACACCGCTGGTTGATTTTTCGAATCCGCGCCGCTCCGGCATTATCGCCATCAATCTGGACGACGACGATTACCTGATAGGTGCTGAAATCACCAATGGAGCGAACGACATTGTGCTGGTGTCTGACGGTGGCAAGGCGGTATGGTTTGACGAAGAAGACGTGCGACCTATGGGCAGAGCCACGCGCGGCGTACGTGGCATGAAGCTGATGCCCAAGCAGCAAGTGCTATCCTTACTCATTGCCGAAAGCGATCAACAGACCGTGCTGGTTGCCACTGAAAATGGCTACGGCAAACGCACCGTGCTGGCAGATTTCCGCCACTCTGGCCGTGCTACGCAAGGGGTTAAGGCCATTGCCACCAGCGAGCGTAATGGCTTGGTGGTCGCCGCCAAGCTGGTGAACGATGATGACGAGATTATGCTCATCACTACCGGCGGCGTGCTGATTCGTACCCGGGTGAAGGAAATCCGCGAGCTGGGTCGTGCCACGCAGGGCGTAACCTTAATCAATTTGGGTGAAGGCGAAAAACTTTCAGGTTTGGAAAAGGTCGTTGAAACTGACGACGATAATGAAGAGTAGTTTTTAGGGTAACTTTTGAGAGGGAAGGCAAGCATGGCGCAGATTTACAATTTTTCCGCAGGTCCCGCAGTATTGCCAAAAGAAGTGCTGCAACAGGCACAGGCCGAGATGTTGGACTGGCACGGTTCCGGTATGTCAGTAATGGAAATGAGCCATCGCGGTAAAGAGTACATGGCGATCCAGGCTGAGGCTGAGGCTGATCTGCGTGAGTTGATGAGCATTCCCGACAACTATAAGGTGCTGTTCCTGCAAGGCGGTGCCTCTACTCAGTTCTCCAACATTCCTATCAATTTGCTGCGCGGCAAAAAGACAGCGGATTACCTGAATACCGGTGAATGGTCGAAAAAAGCCATAGGTGAAGCCAAGAAATTCTGCGAAGTGAACGTGGTAGCGACTTCTGCCGACAAGAACTTCAGCTACGCGCCTACGCAAGACCAGTGGCAGCTCAATCCTGATGCGGCCTATGTACATTACACCTCTAACGAGACCATCGGTGGTGTGGAGATTTTCTGGACACCGGATACCGGCAAGATACCACTGGTGGCTGATATGTCCTCGCACATCCTGTCACGGCCGATAGACGTGAGCAAATATGCGCTGATTTATGCTGGTTCGCAAAAAAATATCGGCCCCGCAGGTCTGGCTATCGTTATTGTGCGCGAAGATCTGCTGGGCGAAACGCTGCCCGGTACTGCCGCCATGAGCGACTACAAGATTCAGGCTGAAAACGATTCCATGTACAACACGCCGCCGACCTATGCCATCTACGTTTCCGGCCTGGTGTTCAAGCTGCTCAAGGCGCGCGGCGGTCTGGCGGCGATGGAAAAAGTGAATATCCGTAAGGCCAATATGTTGTATGACTACTTGGATGCCACGGATTTTTACAATTGCCCAACGGCCAAAGAAAACCGCTCGCGCATGAATATCCCGTTCACGCTCAAGGATGAAGCGCTGGACGAGGCATTCCTCAAAGGCGCTAAGGACAAAGGCTTATTGCAATTGAAAGGTCACCGCTCGGTGGGTGGTATGCGCGCATCCATCTACAATGCCATGCCGGAACAGGGCGTGAAGGTGTTGGTGGACTACATGAAGGAGTTTGAAAAAAGCAATTCGTAATACACTTCGATACATTTTTTGTTCGTACTGAGTGCCGCGCAAAGTGCGGCGTAACGAAGGTGAACGAAAAATACTCAGCGCGGACGGACTAAAATTAGAGGTGGCATAACAAAACTACACAGGGGGAGAGTCGTGGCTAAGCATCAAATTTTGATACTCAACAAGATTTCGTCGCATGGTTTGAAGCGTTTGCCAGCGGAGCAGTTTGAAACGGGCAGTGAATTCACCAATCCGGCGGCTATTTTGGTGCGTTCCGCCAAAATGCACGACATGGAAATCCATGCTAGCGTGCAGGCCATAGGCCGCGCCGGTGCCGGCACCAACAACATTCCTACACCGGAGATGAGCAAGCGCGGCATTGTCGTGTTCAATACCCCTGGAGCCAACGCCAATGCAGTGAAGGAGCTGGTGCTGACCGGCATGTTGATGGCAGCGCGCAACATTGGCCCCGCCATGCGTTTTGTGGACACCCTTCAAGGCGACGATGCCACGCTTTCCAAAGTAGTGGAAGAAGAAAAAAAACACTTTGCCGGAATCGAACTGCCAGGGCGCACCTTGGGCATCATCGGCCTGGGAGCGATTGGTGGATTAGTGGCCGAAGCCGCGCTTAAGCTGGGGATGAAAGTGATAGGTTATGACCCGGAAATCACGGTGGATGCGGCCTGGCGCTTGTCTTCTGAGGTAAAGCGCGTACTGAATGTGGA
Organism: Methylophilaceae bacterium; assembly: GCA_025362115.1. Classification (GTDB taxonomy): domain Bacteria; phylum Pseudomonadota; class Gammaproteobacteria; order Burkholderiales; family Methylophilaceae; genus CAILHX01. The sequence continues at coordinate 17,595 of JANYIK010000168.1, read as the reverse complement.
CGACGTGTTCAAGCATTGCGATTTCATTTCCTTGCATGTGCCGCTGATTGATGCCACCAAAAAACTGGTCAACTCAGAGCGCATAGGCATGATGAAAAATGGTGGTGTAGTCCTGAATTTTGCCCGCGAAGGCGTGATTGATGAGCAAGCTGTGATTGAAGGCCTAGACTCTAAAAAACTGCGCGCTTATATCTGCGACTTTCCCACCGAGCGCATGAAAGGCCACCCCAATGTGGTGGCGTTGCCACATTTGGGGGCATCTACCGCCGAGGCCGAGGACAATTGCGCGGTGATGGTGGCGGATCAAGTCAGGGATTTTCTGGAAAACGGCAATATTACTAATTCGGTCAATTTCCCCAGCGCGCAAATGCCGCGCGAGGCTGCGCACCGAGTTGCAGTGGCCAGCGCCAACATCCCCAATATGGTCGGGCAAATTTCTACCGCCATGGCCAATGGTGGTATCAATATTCACAACATGGTCAATAAATCGCGGGGCGATATTGCTTATACCATGTTGGATTTGGACAGTGCCCCATCGGATGCGGTGATTGCCAAGATTGCCGCGATTGAGGGCGTACTGACGGTGCGACAGTTGCCTTCGGTGACATAATGCAAAACTATGGCTGACGAGCTTAAAAAATACCGCGAACAGATAGACGCGATTGACGACCAGATATTAAAACTGGTCAGCGAACGTGCTCAACATGCCCGTACTATCGGCAGTCTTAAAGGCGGTGATCCTATTTATCGCCCAGAACGAGAGGCGCAGGTGTTGCGTCGTTTGCTGGAGCAGAATCCAGGACCGTTGTCGGATGAAGCGGTCACTGCTATTTTCCGCACCGTCATGTCCAACTGTCGTGCGCTGGAAAAAGCGCTTTCTGTGGCATTTCTAGGACCACTCGGTACTTACAGCGAAGAAGCCGCTGTCAAGCAGTTCGGCGGACTATCCAGCCCCATACAGTGCGCTTCGATTGACGAGGTGTTTAGGCTGGTGGAGGCGGGCAAGGCCGATTATGGCGTGGTGCCGGTAGAAAATTCTACCGAGGGTGCGATAGGGCGTACGCTGGATTTATTGCTGGGTAGCAAGTTGCAAGTGTGTGGTGAGGTGGATTTGCCGGTGCATCATAACTTGTTAGCCAAAGGCACTGACAAAAGCACGATACGCAAGGTTTATTCGCACACGCAGTCACTTTCACAATGTCATGAATGGTTGATGGCCAACCTGCCCAATGTGGAGCTTCAGGCCGTCGTCAGCAATGCCGAGGCTACGCGCCTTGCTGCCGAAGATAATGCTTCTGCTGCCATTGCCAGCCGTCGCGCGGGCGATATTTATGGCCTCAGCCTGCTTGCTGATAGTATCGAAGACGATCCACGTAATACCACGCGTTTTCTAGTGATTGCCGACCACGACGTTGCGCCCTCAGGCCACGACAAAACCTCACTGGCCATGTCGGTACGCAATGTCCCTGGCGCAGTGGTAGAGTTACTCGCTCCATTAGCGCAGAACGCCGTTTCTATGACCAAACTTGAGTCTCGCCCATCGCATACCGGGATGTGGGAGTATGTATTTTTTGTGGATATTGAAGGTCATCGTAGTGACGTAAAAGTTGCTAAAGCGCTGCAAACACTGGAGAATAAAGCCTCATTCCTCAAGGTGTTGGGGTCGTATCCGGTGGCAGTGGTTTAGACTATTTAACTATATGATTTTTATGGTATAAATGAAATTTTAGAAACTGAATGGAGTATTAAATGGCTGACAAAAACATGAAGTTTTTGGTAGTGGATGATTTCTCGACCATGCGCCGCATTGTGATGAACCTGCTCAAAGAGTTGGGTTATAACAATATGGTAGAAGCCGAAGACGGCGTGGCGGCGTTGAGCAAACTGAATGCCGAGAAGTTCGACTTCGTTGTCACCGACTGGAACATGCCTAATATGACCGGTTTGGAACTACTCACCAACATCCGCGCTGATGCAAAGCTCAAGCATCTTCCGGTGTTGTTGGTCACCGCCGAAGCCAAAAACGAAAACATCGTCGCCGCTGCTCAAGCCGGAGCCAGCGGCTATGTAGTTAAACCCTTTACCGCTAACGTACTGCAAGAAAAACTCAACAAGATTATTGAGAAGCACGGACTTTAACAAAAAGCGATAGGCGAGTTTCACGCGGCGGAAGCGCATCACACAGCTTGGGTGGAGACAGTTTAACTAGCCACCGTATGCAGCTTGAGACCAAGCGCCTTGGTCACTTTCAAAATAGTAGAAAAATCGGGCACACGCTCACCAGAGAGCGATTTGTACAAACTCTCACGGCTCAAACCCGCATTTTTAGCCACTTGCGACATGCCTTGTGCGCGGGCAATATCCCCCAGCGCTTTGGCGATAAAAGCCGCATCGCCATCGCTTTCTTCAATGCAGGCATCTAGATACAACGCCATTTCTTCAGGTGTTCTCAGGTGTTCGGATACATCATAAACAAAGGTTTTAGTTTTAGTCATCACCAGCTCCTACAGGTTTTTAGCCAATTCAATAGCGGTTTTAATATCCGCCTGTTGGCTAGATTTATCGCCACCCGCCAACAGAATAATCAAGGTTTCGCCACGATGGGTGTAATACACCCGATACCCAGCCCCAAAATCAAGTTTCAACTCAATCACGCCATGCGTCAAAGTGCGATGATTTCCCGGATTACCAAGTTGCAAACGCTCAATACGGGCTTGAATTCGAGCGCGAACCACCAAGTCTTTGAGTTTGCTTTGCCATGCGTGGTAAGTTTCGGTGATTTCAATACGCATGGCGTAATTGTATCCATTGGGCTACACAAGTCAAGCTCTATGGCAGGGCTTGACCGAATAGAGAATGACGAGGTGTGGCATAAACAAGCATAGCCCGTAAGAAGCCGTAAGCGGATTACGGAGCTTACTCATCACCAAGAAACTTCATAAAAATCTGTCCAATCTCTCCTTCCATCGTCGAGCAAAGATGCTTCGTGCCGTCGAGCGGAAGATAGAAATCAACGTGATTCAAAGACTCGCTTAAGCTAGATCCAACACCCCATGTGAGCATGTGTCTATGTTGGCTTTCTTGCTCCAGCAGCACGTCAAAATGCGCGTATTGTGGGTTGTTTTTGGCTTCTTCTGCGAGGGAGAGTACGGTTTCTTTATCTCCTTCTATCAGGTGGATGAACGTGTCTTGGTGAAAAACAAGAAAGCCGGAAATGCCAAAATCGCGATGTGTGCGTTGCATGGTCTTGGCCAGCGCTTCCAAGTCATCCGCAGTGATGTTCGTGGTTGAGCGCTTGCTGTAGAGGAGTTGGTAGAAGGCCATGTGTGATTTTTCAAGGCAGACTAGATGTCTTTGATGAACTCCCACGCTGGCATATCCATAGCCTGTGCGATTTTCTCGATGGTGGTTAGGCTGGGTTTGCGTATCCCGCGCTCCAACATAGAGATATAGGTGCGATCAAGGTCTGCCAACGCAGACAATTTTTCCTGTGAAAGACCTCGAGCCAGTCGCATTCTTTTGAGTGAAGCCGGAAAATGTATATCTAAAGGCATGTTGTTAGTTTGTTTTTATCGTGTGTCTTTTAGTTTTATGGGTACAAAAATTCAAAGACCATTTTTGCTAATTGACGGACGTTAAACAACAGACTTTAGTCACATGTAAATTTTTCACATATTGAGAGTAGTTCTTATTTCTTGCGGGTTATGGGGATGCACTTCTGCTATTGCTAGCCCACATTCACATTGCTATCTAACCGTATTTTGCCGCAACCGCCACACTATTCTCATCCCCAGCAGTAGCGTCAAAATCACCGCGTAAATCACTGGTTGCGTGATGTCTTTTTTCACCAACCAAAAGTAGTGCAGTACCCCCAGCATGGCGATTGGATATACCAAGGTGTGTAGTTTTTGCCAGTTGCGCTTCATGCGTTTCATCATGGCATTGGTGGAGGTCGCAGCTAGTGGTATGAGCAGCACAAAAGACGAGAGCCCGGCGATGATAAAGGGGTGTTTGGCGATGTTTTTACCTATCTCCGCCCAGTCGAACCATTGATCCAGCCACACGTAGCTCAACATGTGCATCAGCGCGTAAAAAAAGGCGTACAGGCCGAACATACGTCGCATCTGTACCAGCCAGTTGGCACCGGTGAATTTGCGTAGCGGGGTGACGGTGAGGGTGATGAGCAAAAAAGTGAGCGCCCAAGTGCCGTTGGAACGAATCACGAATTCAATGGGATTAGCGCCTAGTTTATCTAGGAAGCCAAGCACGAACAGCCGTGCAATCGGGAGCAGCGCGATGCAGAACAATACAGCCTTGACGCGCGATACGGCGGCGGGAGTAAGAGTGATTGGGGGCATGGTTGCCTTTAGAAGTTTTTTCGTAAATCCATGCCAGAATACATCTGTGCCACTTGTTCGGCGTAGCCGTTAAACATTAAGGTTTTCTGTCTTTTCTGGAAAAAGCCTGTGCCGATACGCCGCTCTGTGGCTTGGCTCCAGCGGGGATGATCCACATCCGGGTTGACGTTGGAGTAGAAACCGTATTCGTGTATGTTGGCCTTCATCCACGAACTCACAGGCATTTGCTCGGTGAATTTAATCCGCACGATGGATTTGATGCCCTTGAAGCCGTATTTCCAAGGCGTGACCAAGCGAATCGGTGCGCCATTCTGGTTGGGCAGTTGCTCGCCGTACAGGCCTACCGCCATCAAAGTGAGCGGGTTCATCGCCTCATCCATACGTAGGCCTTCGTTATATGGCCAATCTAAGACATTGCTGCGTTGGCCGGGCATTTGCTGTTGGTCATTGAGCGTAAAGAATTCCACATACTTGGCATTGCTTGTCGGTTCCGCCCATTTGATCAAATCCGCCAACGGAAATCCCACCCAGGGAATGACCATAGACCAACCTTCTACACAGCGCATCCGGTATAAGCGTTCTTCGAGTGGGGCGAGTTTGTATAGATCTTCAATCGCAATGCGTTTAGGTTTTTTTACTTCGCCCTCAATGCTTACCGTCCAAGGGCGTGGACGCAAGGTGTCAGAGAAATCAGCGGGGTCGGATTTGCTGGTGCCGAATTCGTAGAAATTGTTGTAGCCGGCAACGTCTTTATAAGGTGTGGGCTTTTCATCTGCGCCGAATTTGCTAGGGATTACCCCCGAGAATTTCTGCCGCGTATTGGCTGCTGCCAAAGTGCTTAATCCGCCCAGAGCCGCTGCCAGAGCCAATCCACCAGCCATACCCAAGAACTGGCGACGTTCTTGATATACCTCTCGCGGCGTGATGTCAGAAGGGGCAATGTCGGACTTGGGCAATATGAGCATGAGCGTGACCTCGTAGAGTTGAGTTTTATTATTCCGTAGTTTAGTCGTGATTGGGCAATCGAACTTACAAAAAATTTCAACGCATCATATGGCCTTGTTTTTAAGGTAAAATGTCAATAACTAAGCGGCGTGTAGCCGCGTTTTTATTTTTGGAACACAGATGCTCTGCGATTTAGCTCCTGAATACGTGAAATCTATTGCGCCCTATCCGCCGGGCAAGCCTATTTCTGAGCTTGCGCGCGAATTAGGCTTGGAGGAGGCGAGCATTGTTAAGCTGGCCTCTAACGAGAATCCCTTGGGTATCAGTCCCAAGGCGCTTGAGGCGATGGAAGATGCATTGCATGATGTAGCGCGTTATCCTGATGGTAATGGCTTTGCACTTAAGCAGGCTATTGCCAACAAGTTCGGCGTAGAGATGCCGCAAATTGTTTTGGGAAATGGCTCCAACGACGTACTGGAATTGGTGGCGCGAGCATTTTTGACTGCTGAAACGCAAGCGGTGTATTCGCAGCACGCTTTTGCGGTGTATCCCTTAGTGACGCAAGCGGTGGGGGCAGAGGGTGTGGTGGCTCCAGCCAAGGATTATGGGCACGATCTCATTGCCATGTCTGCGGCTATTACTCCAAACACCCGTGTGCTATGGATTGCTAACCCCAACAATCCCACAGGTACGTTGCTGGATAGGGCAGAACTGTATAGTTTTTTACAAGATGTTCCTAAGAGCGTACTGGTGGTGCTGGACGAAGCTTACGACGAGTATCTGGCGGATGATTTGAAATCCAGCAGCGTTGAGTGGCTGAAAACCTTTGATAATGTGGTGATTACGCGCACTCTGTCCAAGGCTTATGGGCTGGCTGGGTTGCGCGTAGGTTTTGCTTTGGCGAGTGCTAGTATTGCCGACCTGATGAATCGTGTGCGGCAACCGTTTAATGTGAATAGTGTGGCGCAAGCCGCAGCTGTGGCGGCGCTAGCGGATGAAGAATTCGTGGCACGTAGCCGAGCCTTGAACACAGCGGGTATGATGCAGGTCACGCAAGGTTTAACGCGACTGGGGCTGGATTTCATTCCCTCGTCTGGTAACTTTGTCAGCGTGCGTGTCGGCAATGCCACTGAGGTTTATCAAGGGTTGTTGCAAAAGGGCGTGATTGTGCGCCCAGTTGCTAATTATGGAATGCCAGAATATTTACGGGTCAGTATTGGCCTAGCGCATGAAAATGCGCGGTTTTTGAAAGCATTAGAAGAATTATGACTACAGTAGAAAAAAAACCAGAAAAACTGGCCACGGATGATGTGCGTATCATCGAAATCAAGGAGCTTACGCCGCCTTCGGAGTTGCTCGCTCAATTGCAGGAAACTCCCGCTACAACTAAGAATATCTTCGCCACGCGCACGGCTATACACCGCGTTCTGCACAATGCTGATGACCGTTTGTTGGTGATTATTGGCCCATGCTCCATCCACGATCCTAAAGCTGGACTGGAATACGCGCGCCGACTGCTTGCAGAGCGAGCTCGCCTTAGCCAAGATTTGCTTATTGTGATGCGCGTCTATTTTGAAAAACCGCGTACCACGGTGGGCTGGAAAGGGTTGATTAACGATCCGTATCTTGATGGGAGCTTCAAAATTAATGAAGGCTTGGAACTGGCGCGTAAGTTTTTGCTGGATGTTAATGAGTTGGGAATGCCTGCCGGTATTGAGTTCCTGGATACCATCACGCCGCAATACACTGCCGATTTGGTGAGTTGGGGCGCTATCGGCGCGCGCACCACGGAATCGCAAATCCACCGCGAGTTGGCCTCTGGCTTGTCTTGTCCGGTGGGCTTCAAGAATGGTACCGATGGCAACATCCGCATTGCCATTGATGCCATCAAAGCCGCTGCCAGCCCGCACCACTTCTTATCGGTGACCAAGGAAGGTCATTCGGCGATTATCTCCACCACGGGTAATGAGGATTGCCACTTGATTCTACGCGGCGGCAAAATTCCCAACTACGATGCCGCCAATGTGGAAGCCGCCTGTAAGGGTTTATCAGGCGCGGGACTTGGCGCTAAGGTAATGATAGATTGCAGCCATGCCAATAGCCAGAAACAATATCAGTTGCAGATGGACGTGGCCAAGGACGTGGCTGATCAACTCGCCCATGGTGACGATCGCATCATGGGGGTGATGGTCGAATCACACCTGCAAGAGGGTCGCCAGGATCACACGCCAGGCTGCACGCTGGAATACGGAAAATCTATCACCGATGCTTGTTTGAGCTGGGAAGAGTCATTGAAGCTGCTGGATGTGCTGGCCGAGGGTGTGCGTGCGCGCCGTCGTGGACATGAGGATGAAGTTGAAGAATAGTGCAACTCTTTGGGTTTGCTGCTAGCTGTGGTGTTGGCCACCAAACCTCGGTGCTTGTTAGTAGGGTGGTTCTACTATTGGTGACGTAGAAGCTCTTCAACAGCTAGTCGCTACAAAGTTGCACGGCATGGTCTACGCGTTACGAAAAGGAATTCCCCCGGGAGTGATGCTTGATAACTGGAATCCTCTTGTGTGAAGCCAGCCACCTAAGATTTGCAGATATGAACATGACGCTGATTATCGGCAATTGGTAGATAAGGAGACAATCAGACAGGTTTTCCCTTAAGTCCAATCAGGTAAGTGCTAATCAGAAATTCTGCTTCATCTCCTAAAGAAAACGAATCCGGGTGCATTACCCAGTTAGAGATTAGCCCGTCTATCAGGGCATGCAGGCCAATTGCTGCGCTGTGGGTGTTGATGGTTGTTGGTAGAGCGCCTTGTTGTACTGCGGACTGGATGTCTTGTTCGATGTGTTGCAGGCATTCTTTGCGGCTTTCCAGACGACGTTCTCCGGCAATCGCCATGTCATCAACCAATTCGCATTTATGGTGGACGATGTCGAATACGCGGCGGGTTTGGGCATCTGATACGATGCGCTTTAAGATACTGACGGCGGCAATATGCAGGAATGTTAGCGAATCTTTGGATGAGGTGCTGCCTAACTGTTCTATCATCTCGTCCATAGGCATTTTCACGCGCTCCAGCATGGCGTGAAACACATCTGCTTTGTTCTTGAAATGCCAATACACAGCGCCGCGCGTCACCTCAGCGGCTTGGGCAATTTCTGCGAGAGAAGTGCGCGCCACCCCTTTTGCGTTAAATACCACTTCAGCGGCATCCAAAAGGCGGTTGCGGGTGATTTCTGCGTCTTCTTTGGTACGTCTGGCCATAATTTTCTTAACTTGAATCGCTATAAAAAATCACTTTACATACATTCGTGAATGTATGTAAGATTAGCACGTTTCAAAATTATCTCGCAAGAAATTTATACGAAACTCAAAGGCTAAACCATGATTTTTACGTACCAACACAAAGTATCGAAGTCGCTTCCAGCTATTGTTATAGCCTTGGCGCTGGTTGCATGTAAACCCAAAGATGAAACCCCAGCGCACGGCGGAATGCAAATGCCGACACCCGAGGTGACAGTGCAAGAAATAATTCCACAATCGGTTGATGTGAGCATGGAATACACCGGACAGATTGCTGGCATCCGTGATGCTGAAGTCAGAGCGCGGGTAACGGGTGTGTTGCTGCGGCGTAATTATGTCGAAGGTGCGGTGGTGAGGGCGGGGCAGTCTTTGTTCACCATAGATCCAGCGCCTTATCAAGCAGCGTTGGCAAGGGCAGAAGCCGATATCGCGAGTGCCGAAGCCAAACATGCGCAAGCCATGCGTGATGTGGAGCGCTTGAAGCCCTTGATTGAAGCAAAAGCTATTTCACAAAAGGATTATGACGATGCTGTGTCTAGCGAACAAATATCGGCGGCAGCGGTAAAGTCTGCTCAGGCGCAGATGAGTGATGCGCGTCGTAATCTTGGCTACACTGCTGTTGCTGCCCCAATTTCTGGAGTGACAGGGAGAATTCAGGTGACAGAAGGTTCGCTCGTCTCTGGTCCAGAGGTGCTGCTCACCACTATCACTCAAACCAGTCCGATTTACGCCACTGCCAGCGTGTCGGATAACGATCAGCTACGTTTGAATAAGGACGTAGAGGCGAAGCAGTTGCAGTTACCCAAAGACGGCAAATTTGACGTTTCAGTCAAGCTCGCCGACGGCACACTCTATCCGCATAGCGGCAAGGTCAACTTCTCTGACATCCGCTTGAATCCAAGCACCGGTACCAGTGAGGTGCGCGCGGCGCTGCCTAATGAAGATGGCATATTACGTCCAGGACAGTTTGTACGAGTCACGTTGAGTGGCGCTAAGCGTTTGAACGCGCTACTCGTGCCGCAGCGCGCGGTGCTGGAAGGGCCGCAGGGCAAGTTCGTGTATGTGGTAGATGCGCAATCCAAAGCAGAGTCCCGTCCGGTGGAAGTGGGCGATTGGTCGGGCGAGCAATGGGTGGTGAATAAGGGCCTGCAGGCGGGCGACAAAGTAATCGTTGATGGCGTCGTAAAAATTGGTCCCGGCGCACCTGTGAAAGTGACCGAAACCTTGAAGGCGAGTACTGAAAAAGCTGTCGCAGCGCCTGCTGTCAATCAATAAGGCTCACTAAAATGTTCTCAAATTTCTTTATCAAGCGCCCCATCTTTGCGGCGGTGCTTTCTATTTTCATCGTCATCGCCGGATTAGCGGCGATGAGAACTTTGCCTATCGCGCAATTTCCTGAAATCGCGCCACCAGTGGTCACGGTGCGTGCGGTGTATCCCGGAGCATCAGCCGAAGTGCTGGAGCAAACCGTGGCTTCACCCTTGGAGTCGCAGATTACCGGCGTTGAAAACATGATGTATATGAGCTCTACCTCGGCCTCTAACGGCGTGGTGGAAATTCAGATTACTTTCAACATCGGCGCGGATGCCGACCAAGCTGCGCTCAATGTGAATAATCGCGTCAAGCAAGCAGAAGCGCGTCTGCCAGAGGAGGTGCGTCGCCAGGGCGTGACGGTGGAAAAAGGCTCGTCATCGTTCTTGCAGGTGATCGCTTTTTACTCGCCGGATGGCCGTTACAACGACATTTTTACCAGCAATTACGTCACGCTCAATGTGCTGGATCGCATCAAACGCATTCCCGGTACCACCAATGTGCAGATTTTCGGTGCCAAGGATTACGCCATGCGGATTTGGCTGAAACCCGAGCGCTTGGCGCATTTAGGGATTTCCACGGCTGAAGTTATCAACGCCATCCGTAGCCAGAACGCGCAATTTGCCCCGGGCAAAATCGGCCAGCCGCCCACGGGTGATGGGCAGGAATTGGTCTACACCATCTCCGCCCAAGGCCGTCTGTCTGACCCCAAGCAGTTCGAGCAGATTATTGTCCGCGCCGATAACAAAGGCGGCATTGTGCGGCTGGCAGACGTGGCGCGGGTCGAACTCGGCTCTAAAGATTACGATTTCAGGGGCCGCGTCAGCGGCAAAAATGCCACCCTCATGGGCGTGTTTTTGCAGCCAGGTGCCAACGCGCTGGGCGTGGCGGACGAAGTCAACAAAACCGTGGCGGAACTGGCTGAAGCCTTTCCACCTGGGTTGGAGCGGGCGGTGGTGTACGACACCACGCGCTTTGTGAAGGTATCCATCCACGAGGTGGTCAAAACCTTGTTCGAGGCAATGGTGCTGGTGTTCCTCGTGGTGTTGCTGTTTTTGCAAAATTTACGTGCTACGCTCATTCCTACGCTGGCTGTTCCTGTTTCGCTGATCGGTACGTTTGCGGGCTTGTCGGTGCTGGGCTACTCGATCAACACACTCACGTTATTCGGCATGGTGCTGTCCATCGGTATCGTGGTGGATGATGCCATCGTGGTGCTGGAAAATGCCGAGCGCCTGATGAGCCAGTACGGCATGACCCCCAGGGAAGCAGCTATTGAGGCCATGCGCGAAGTTACCAGTCCGGTGATTGCCATTATGTTGGTGCTGATTTCGGTATTTGTGCCTATCGCCTTTATGGGCGGCTTGGCGGGCGAGTTGTATCGCCAGTTTGCCATTACCATTTCCATCTCGGTGATGATTTCTGCGGTGGTGGCTTTAACGCTCACCCCTGCGCTATGCGCGATTATTCTCAAGCCCAAGCACGCGGAACCCAATGTATTTTTTAGAGCATTTAACCGCTTCTTTGCTTGGCTGACCTTGCGTTATACCGGTGGCGTGAGTTGGCTGTTGAAGCGTAATTTTATTGGCTTGTTGCTGTTTGCGGGCATGATCGCCGTCACCGTACAATTGTGGAAAACCACGCCGACTTCACTCGTGCCGGATGAAGATCAGGGTTACTACATCGCCGCCGTGTTCCTGCCCGACGGTGCAAGCATAGAGCGCACCGACAAGGTGGTAAAAAAAGTTACCGATGCCATCCTCTCCAACAAGGCCAATCAGTATTCCGTGGCGTTTACCGGCATGGATTTCCTGGGTGGCTCGTTCAAAAATAGCGCCGCCACCATCTTTGTGCCACAAGTGCCGTGGGACGAGCGCAAAATGCCTAGTGGCGCATTGGTCGGCGAGTTCTTTGGCAAAACCGGTGGGATCAAAGAAGCGCTGGTGCTGGCTTTCAATCCGCCGGCCATTTTCGGCTTGGGCAACGCTGGCGGCTTTGAAGTCAATATTCAAAACAAGGGTGAGGGCGGTGCCAAGCGCTTGAATGAGGTCACGCAAGCGTTCCTCGCCAAAACCGCGCAGGATAAAAACTTTGCCTATGCGCAGACCCTGTGGCGCTACAACTCGCCGCAATTGTTTGTGGATATAGACCGGGAACGTGCGGCGAGCTTAGGTGTGGATTTGCAAGATGCCTTCAACACGCTCTCTGCCACACTTGGTACGCTGTATGTCAACGACTTCAATAAGCATGGCCGTACCTGGCAGGTGTTGATGTCGGCAGATCAGGAATATCGTCGCAAGCCAGAGGATTTTGCTTCGATATATGTGAAAAGTGCCAATGGCCAAATGGTACCGTTCTCGGCCTTTGCCAAGGTGCAATACAGCACCGGCCCTGATACGCTGACGCGTTTTAACAATCTGCCGTCGGTAAAGGTTCTTGGTAGCGGCGCGCCCGGGGTAAGCTCAGGCGAGGCGATTAAGCATGTAGAGAAGATCATGAAAGAAGTACTGCCAGCCGATTTCTCTTACGAATGGAGTGGTGGTGCGTATCAGGAAAAGCGCACCGGAGGCGCATCGAATATCGCGTTGGTGCTGGCGGTGATTATGATGTTCTTCATTCTTGCGGCACTTTATGAAAGCTGGTTGCTGCCGTTCTCGGTATTGCTGGCGCTACCATTTGGCGTGTTTGGGGCATTGGCGATTGTGTGGTTGCGTAACTTGGCTTTTGGCATTCTGTTGCCTGGTGTGCCGATTCCGCCACTCACCAACGACGTGTACTTCCAGATTGGTCTCGTGACCTTGCTGGGCTTGGCTGCCAAGAATGCGATCCTGATTGTGGAATTTGCCATCATGAAGCAAAAAGAAGACGGGTTGAGCGTGATGGAGGCCGTGGTAGAGGCGGCGCGTTTACGCTTCCGCCCGATTCTGATGACCTCGATGGCGTTTATTTTGGGTGTAATGCCGCTAGTGTTTTCCAGCGGAGCCGGCGCTGGTGCAAGACAATCCGTCGGCACGGGTGTCATGGGCGGCATGCTGGGGGCGACTTTCCTGGCAATTGCCTTTGTGCCGCTATTCTTTAAGTTGCTGGATAGAAAAAAACATGTGGAGAAAAAGGGTTAAAGCAATGCAAAAAATTATTATCATTCCCTTGTTCTTGGTGCTGAGTGCTTGTGCCAGTTTTCCACAATTTACGAGCTTTCAAAAGCCCGATACTGAACTACCACAGACCTGGCCTGGGTTGCCGGAAAAGGCCGTAGTGGCTGATAACACTGAATGGTGGAAGCTGTATGGTGACGAGTCGCTGAATGTACTGGTGGAGGAGGCGCTCGCCCACAACCATGACATCGCTTTGGCCGCCGCCCGCATTGAAGAAGCGCGCACGAATATCACCATTGCCGATGCGGAGACCGACCCCACCGCAACTGCTACTTTATTGCCATCGGGTTCCAGAAACTCCAGAGCTACGGCCACGCCGATACCGGGGAGCAAAAGCTTTATCAGAAACAATGTAGCACGTGTCAATGTGTCCTATGAGCTGGATTTATGGGGCAAGTTGAGTCGCGCCACAGATGCCGCTCGTGCTGACATGCTGGCGGCGGAATCTGCCAGAGATATAGTGAGGAACAGCCTTACTGCCGATGTGGTGCAGGGTTATTACAATCTGCTGGCGCTGGATGCTCAACTTGCCATCGCCCGCCGTACCGAAGAGACGCGCAAAGATACGCTCAAATTGCAGCAACTACGCTTGAATGCAGGCGTTTCGTCCGAGTTTGAAGTACGACAACTAGAGGCCGATCTGGCGGCGGTACAAGCACAGATTCCAGTGCTGCAACGTTCACGTACGCAGCAGGAAAACGCGCTCACCGTGTTATTGGGACGTCCCCCAAAAATGATGGTGGAAGACCGGTTGCAAACCGCAAATGCTGGCGGATTTGAGATTAAAGTACCGGCGGGGTTGCCCTCTGATTTGTTGTTGCGTCGGCCTGATTTAAGGCAAGCCGAGCAGAACTTGGTCGCGGCCAATGCGCGGGTCAATGTGGCACGTGCAGCGTTTTATCCTTCGATTACGCTCACCGGCTTTCTGGGTGGCGAAAGCGAATCTTTGCTTGACTTGTTCATCGGCCCGGCGCGTATTTTCCGCTTTGCTGCCGAGCTGACTCAGCCTTTGTTTGGCCGTAAGCGCATAGGCGCTTCTGTGGATGCAGCCAAAGCGCGCGAAGATCAGTTGATTGCGGAATACAGGCAGGTTGTCGCCAATGCGTTTCGTGAGGTGCAGGATGCACTGATCGCACAAAAGAGCGCGCAGGAAATTTTGGCCGCCGAGGATGTACGGGTAGCAGCACTACAAAAATCCTTGAAATTGGCTAAATTGCGCTATGAAAATGGCGTTGCCAGTCAATTAGAAATGCTGGATGCCGAGCGCAATTTGCTACAGGCCACCTACGATCAAGTAGACGCCAAGCGCTTACAGCGTGCGGCGATGGCAGATTTGTTTAAGGCGATGGGTGGTGGCTGGAAGAACGAGAAAGAAGGCGAGTTAGTTAGCCAGTAATGCTTTTTTTAAACGAGTATCCACTGGATTCTCACCCAGCCATATTTTCAGCAGCGCTGGGAATAGCTGTTCACCAGCAACTATTCCTAGAGCATTTCCATTGAATAAGACACGAGTGCCACTACCGGGCAAGTAGTCAAGAGTGACAACATCGCCTGGGTTGACCTCGCCACTGTTGACTATCATCTGACGAAATGCCTTGAGTTGCGGGCTTAGTGCTGCGAGTGCAGCGGCACTATTGTTGTCGTTGAGACCTTCGTCCATGGCAGTGATAAACTGGTCTGCGTCTGCTTCACGCAAAAATATCAAGTTCACTCGCTTTGCCCCATTATCCGCCAGTATCCCTGCAGCATCGGCCTTCTTGGCGTGTAGATAAAGTGCCGTTACGTATACCTTGAAGAATAATTTGACGCGCGTGCCAGCGCCGTTGAGTAACAGCGACGTACCATCCACTTCCGCCGTTTCGGCGATCTTAATGCCGTGTATCTCTAAGGCTTGCGCGCTGCAAGCCGCCACCAGCAACATCATTGTTAGCCACTGTTTCAACATCAGGGTTTAGAAGTTGTGCGTGTACTGCAAGCTGAGGATATTCACATCACCATCATATTGGCCCTTTATGCGCCCATTGAGGGTGGCTGTTTGGTTGTCATCAATGGAAGCATCTTTGATGAATAGATGCGAGTAGCCAACGTCAACCACCGAAGTTTCTGAGAATTTATATTGCGCGCCGATAGACAACCAAGTCCTGTCGTTGCCTGGAATGCGTGCAGTGCGGAACTGGTCATTGACTGCTTCCTGGTCATAGGCCACACCGGCACGTAGCTTGAGGTTCTCGTTGTAATGATAGGTAGTTCCAGCGGAAAAGCGCAGCGTGTTTTCCCAGTTTTCTGGGGTCAGTGACAGCAATACTCCACTGGTTCTGAGGATGCGCAACTCTTTGAAGCGACTCCAGCGAGTCCAGGTCACATCGCCCATCACGTCCCACTGATTGTTGAGCTTGCTGAAAGCGCTCACCGAGACGTTTTCCGGTAAAGCGGTACTGGCGGTAATGTCGCCGCTGAGGGCTGCAAGAGCACCGCCAAATGTTGCCCTGCCCTTGAGGGTTTGATCCACTTTTGAGCGAAACGACACGCCAACGCGGGTGTCGGGTGTGAATTGGTAAATGGCACCTAGGTTGTAGCCAACGCCCCAGTCGTTGCCCTTGATACCGACAAAGGTCTCTGAAGCGACTAGGTTGACGGCACGGGTCAAGGTGGCCTCGGCACGCATGGCGGAAATGCCCGCACCTAATGACAGCTGGTCATTTACCTTAAAGGCAATGGAAGGGTTGATATTGATGGTTTTGACTTCGGATTTGATGGCTTGGAAACGCCCTAGCCATGTATCGTCATAATTGGTTTTTAAGCCGAATGGGGCGTTAATGCCTAAACCCAGACGGATATTGGGGCTGATTGCTTTGGCGAAATACAGGTTGGGGAGCAAAGCCCACTCCCCTATATCGCCACCAGTGCCGTTGAGTGGCCTACCTGTGCCAGCCACCGAGCCGTTATTGCTGAAGTCGGCGGATGGACGAATCAAGTGCCCGGCGGCGACTAGTTGATTATCAGGCAGATAGGTCATTCCCGCCGGATTGAAATAGATGGTACTGGCATCTTCGGCGCTGGCCGCAGCGCCGGCAAAGGCATTGCCCATGCCGCTGGCGCTTTGCTCGATCAAGGCAAAGCCCGCAGCATGGGCTAATGAGGTGACGCTGAGCGTCATCGCAATGAGGGCAGATCGAGTTATCAATGGATGTGGCATGTTTTTCCCCTTCAGCTAATCTTGATTAAAACCTTCGTACATTGTATCTATTTTATGCCGATAGCGTTCCTGCACCACATTGCGTTTGAGCTTCATGGTGGGTGTTAGCAACCCGTTATCTATACTCCAAGGCTCAGTGAGCAAGACTGCGCGGCGGATTTTGGCGTAACCAGGAAACGCCTTCATCTGTTGTGCTACGCGTGCCAAGGCAAATGCTCGCGCCTGAGGCAATTGTAAACTGCTTGGCCAGTTTCCGGGTAGGTCGCGTTCCTTGGCGAGTTGCGCCCATTTTTCTTGGTTGATGACGGCCAGCAGGCTTAAATAGGCCTTGCCTTCACCGACAATCATCACCTGTTCAAACAGAGGGTCGTTTAGAATCGCGGCTTCCATGTCTGTCGGGGGCACTTTTTCACCATTGGAAAGCACAATGATCTCCTTTACGCGTCCGGTGATGAAGATGTGACCAGCTTCGTTGATACGCACTACATCGCCGGTATTCAGCCATCCATCATGGCTGATCATGGCGCGTGTTGCTGCTTCGTTATTCCAGTAACCCAGCATAACGTTATGACCACGCACTTCAAGCGCGTTATTGCCGTCAAGACGTACTTCCACGCCATCAATGGGCTTGCCTATACTGGCTGGAAGGTTGTCTGTCACACGGTTGACACCGATGACAGGGCCAGTTTCGGTGAGTCCGTAACCTTGCAGTATCTGAACATCAACTCCGATAAAAGTGCGTGCGCTATTGGCAGATAATGCTGCCCCACCGGATACTGCCAGACGTAGATTGCCACCAAGACGAGCGGTGATTTTGTCTGCTACCAGTCGTTTGAGTATAGGCCAAAGCAGATGACTGAAGCGCCATGGGGAACGACCTTGTGCATGTTCAAAGCGGCTATAGCCGACTTCAACCGTTTTGTCGAACAGCCAGCGCGCGTAAGCCGGACCTTTATCCAATTTGCTGCGTATCGCGGCCTGGATACGTTCAAAGATGCGCGGCACGGTAATCAATACGCTGGGTCTTATCTTGAGCAGGTCTTCCTGTAGTTGCTGCACTGAGCGTGCATATGCGACGGCGGCTCCTGCCATCACCGGAATGTAATACCCCGCCATGCGTTCAAAGGAATGAGACAGGGGGAGGAAGGAAAGAAAGATTTCATTGGTGGGACTGTTGCGGCGTGTGGGATAGATGTTGAAGCATTTAAGAGAGTTCCACACATTCTGTACCAGGTTGTCATGGCTGAGCATCACTCCTTTGGATTTCCCTGTGGTGCCGGAGGTGTAAACGATGGTCGCCAGTGTTTTTGGATCAGAGGTCAGGTGCAGAAACTC
>JANYIK010000160.1 GCA_025362115.1 Methylophilaceae bacterium | reverse complement strand
CCACCGACTTGGTTGGCGACAAAATTGACCAAATCGCCCGCTTTTAGTTTCGCCGTCAAATCTGCGGTGACACCAGCCGCAAGGCTCACCTTGCCATCAGAGGTAGATGCCAGAACGATGGCAGCTGATTTGAGCTTGTCCTTCAGCTTGTCCATCGTTTCGCGCAAGGCATTGGCATCCGCGCCTTCCAGTACTGCGACCAGTACTTTGATGCCATTCACATCCACAGCATGGCTGACGAGGTCGTCTCCCTGATTTGCGGCCAGCTTAGATTTCAGGCGTGCCAGTTCTTTCTCTAAATCGCGCTTTTCGGTTTGAAGGTTTGCAATTGCTAATGGAATCATGCCGCCTAATAAAGGTACTTTTAACAAATCAGCAACTTCTGATAGTTCACGAGATTGACCTTGTACCAAAGCTAGCGAGCCTTCGCCAGTAGTGGCCTCAACACGGCGCACACCCGCCGCCACGCCGCTTTCAGAGGTGATTTTGAACAGGCCAATATCGCCTGTCATGCTGACGTGGGTTCCACCGCATAGCTCGCGCGAAGAACCAATATCCAGTACCCGCACCTCATCGCCGTACTTCTCGCCGAACAGCATCATCGCGCCGGTTTTTTGCGCGGATTCGATGTCCATCACGCGGGCTTGGGTCGCCGCATTGGCAAGTATCTCGGCGTTGACTTTGCTCTCTACGATGCGAATTTCGTCGTCCGTCATCGGCGCGTTATGCACGAAGTCGAAGCGGGTCTTATCGGTATCCACCAACGAGCCTTTTTGCTGCACATGCTCGCCCAGCACTTCGCGCAACGCTTTATGCATCAGGTGGGTGGCTGAATGGTTACGCATGGTGGCGGCACGCGCCTGCGTGTCAACACGGGCAGCAACGCTATCGCCCACTTTCAGCGTGCCGGTCTTCAATACACCGTGGTGGCCGAACACAGCAGCCTGGATTTTTTGTGTGTCTTCCACGGCAAAGATGCCATCGCTGCCTTTCAGTTCGCCGCTGTCACCTATCTGACCACCGGATTCGGCGTAGAAAGGTGTTTCGTCCAGCACCACCACACCAAGGTCGCCCTCGTTGAGTGTGTTGACTGAGGCGCCGTCTTTGTACAGCGCCAATACCTTGGCACTGGTTTCCAGCTTTTCGTAACCGTGGAAAGCGGTGTCTGCGCCGTCGTATTCCAGGTTGGTCGCCATCTTAAATTTGCCTGCGGCGCGGGCTTGTTCTTTCTGGCGAACCATAGCTTGTCCGAAACCAACAGTATCAACAGACATACCTTTTTCGCGACAAATATCTTGCGTTAAATCAATAGGAAAGCCATAGGTGTCATGAAGCTTGAAAGCTACCTCACCCCTCAGCACAGTATTACCGGCCATAGCATCAAACTCAGCCTCAAGGAGAGTCATGCCATGTTCAATGGTCTCGAAGAAACGCTCTTCTTCCTGCTTGAGAATGTCAGTCACACGGGCTTGCTGGCTGACCAGTTCAGGATAGGCGCCGCCCATTTCGGAAGCCAACGGTGCAACCAACTTATGGAAGAACGCAGTGCGGCATCCCAGTTTGTAACCATGACGAATCGCGCGGCGGATGATGCGGCGCAGCACGTAGCCGCGACCTTCGTTGCCGGGGATCACGCCGTCGGCGATAAGGAAAGAACAAGCGCGAATATGATCTGCCAGCACTTTTAATGACGGGCTATCTAGATCAGTACAATTTGTTTCGCGCGCAGCAGCGGCAATCAGGCTTTGGAACAGGTCTATCTCGTAATTAGCGTGTACGTGTTGCAGCACGGCAGAGATGCGCTCCAGCCCCATGCCAGTATCCACGCTGGGTTTGGGCAGCTTGTGCATCACGCCCGCTTCGTCGCGGTTGAACTGCATGAACACGTTGTTCCAGATTTCGATAAAGCGGTCGCCGTCTTCATCCGGGCTGCCCGGAGGCCCGCCGGGGATGTGTGCGCCGTGGTCGTAAAAAATCTCGGTACACGGGCCGCAGGGGCCGGTGTCGCCCATCATCCAGAAGTTGTCGCTGGCATAACGCGCGCCCTTGTTATCGCCGATGCGAATAATGCGCTCTTTCGGTACGCCGATTTCGTTTACCCAGATGTCGTAGGCTTCGTCATCCTCGGCATATACCGTGACGGTGAGCTTATCCGCGGGAATCTTGAACACGACGGTGAGTAGTTCCCACGCGTAGTGAATAGCATCTTTCTTGAAGTAGTCGCCAAAGCTGAAGTTGCCCAGCATCTCGAAAAAGGTGTGGTGGCGCGCGGTATAACCCACGTTTTCTAGGTCATTATGCTTGCCGCCAGCACGCACGCACTTCTGGCTAGTAGTGGCGCGGGTGTAGGGGCGCTTGTCAAAGCCCAAGAACACGTCCTTGAACTGGTTCATGCCCGCATTGGTAAACAGAAGCGTGGGGTCGCCGTGCGGCACCAAGGAGCTGGAAGCCACGATGGTGTGGCCTTTGGAGGCGAAAAAGTCTAAAAACGCCTGGCGTATTTCGTTACTGGTCATCATGTTTTGTAGTGCAACCCCATTTTAAGTCCGTTCGTGCTGAGTAATTTTTCGTTCATCCTTCGATACACCGCGCTACGCGCGGTACTCAGGACGAACGAAAAATGTATCGAAGCCTGTCCTGAGCCTGTCGAAGGGCAGAGTTGGAACTACTGTTTCTCCGGGTCGCTTTTCAGCACCCGTTTAATCACATCAAAGCCAAAGCCTCGGCTTTGCAAAAATCTCGCCTGTTTCGCCCATGCTTCGCGGGTTTCTGGCAACACGCCATATTTTTTCTGCCACACCGTTTTTGCGCTCTGCAAATCATCCAGCGCATCCGTTGCTTGCGTGACCAAATCTTCTGCCACACCTTTTTCACGCAACTCATGCGCCACTTTGCGCTTACCATAGCGCCCGGCTTTGGCATGGACTACCATCTCAGCAAAACGCTGGTCGGAAATCCAGCCGCGCTTCTGAAAATCATCCAGCAAAGCGGCTAAATCATCGCCATCTTCCACAAAGGGCTTCAGTTTGCGGCCCAGCTCCTGACGGGAATGTTCGCGGCGAGCTAAATAATCTAACGCTCGTTGACGCAGGGATAGCGCACTCACATCAACATCCAGAAGGCGGACTAAAAATGTCTCGAGGAGAGATGGATGCAAGGCGCACGGAGTACAGAAACCGGAATGTACAATTGGTACATGAGGATTTCGAGCACCGCGCAACGCAGCAGACGCTCTCCGCAGTCATTTTTAACCGGCTTCTATTCGTCACCAGCTTCCGGTATTACAGTCTTAACTACCTCGACCAAGCCTAAGTTGACCTGAGCGCGAATCTTGGCTTCAATTTCAGCAGCGACTTCCGGATGTTCTTTCAAATAATCGCGTGCGTTGTCTTTGCCTTGGCCTATCTTTTCGCCCTTGTAGGCATACCAAGCACCCGCTTTTTCTACCAGTTTTAAGTTAGTACCAATCTCGATAATTTCGCCTTGGCGCGAGATGCCTTCACCATAAAGAATATCAAACTCGGCTTGCTTGAACGGCGGTGCCACCTTGTTCTTGACGACTTTTACTCTTGTTTCCGAGCCAATCACTTCGTCACCCTTTTTAATCGCGCCGGTACGGCGAATATCCAAGCGCACCGAGGCGTAGAACTTAAGCGCATTGCCGCCGGTAGTGGTTTCCGGATTGCCGAACATCACGCCTATCTTCATGCGGATTTGGTTAATGAAGATGACCATGGTGTTGGTGCGTTTGATATTGCCGGTGAGTTTACGCAATGCTTGCGACATCAGCCGTGCTTGCAGACCCATGTGGGAGTCGCCCATCTCGCCTTCGATTTCAGCTTTGGGCACCAGCGCCGCAACCGAGTCTATGACCACTACGTCCACCGAACCGGAGCGCACCAGCATATCGGCGATTTCCAGCGCTTGTTCACCGGTGTCGGGCTGCGAAATCAGCAGCTCGGAAACATTAACACCGAGTTTTTGCGCATATTGTGGGTCTAGCGCGTGTTCCGCATCAATAAACGCCGCCGTGCCGCCCAGTTTTTGCATTTCGGCGATGACTTGCAAGGTGAGGGTGGTCTTGCCGGATGATTCCGGCCCATAGATTTCGATCACTCGGCCACGCGGTAAACCGCCCACGCCCAGCGCCAAATCCAGGCCCAGCGAGCCGGTGGAAACGACTTGTATGTCTTTGGCAACATCGGTGTCGCCCATGCGCATGATAGAACCCTTGCCGAACTGCTTCTCGATTTGCGAGAGCGCCGCCGCCAGTGCCTTAGCTTTATTGTCATCCATGCTGTGTCATCCCTAGCCCGTAAAAAGGTCAAATTATGTCACGGGCGCTCCTATAAATCCAAATTTCGTCACAATACTTTGTTGCTTAAGAAAATTAGTCGCTTACATACTGTAAATGTATATGGCGCGCCAAATTTTCTTTCGCGCCTCGTCTGGTTTAGAACTTTGAATTTATAGAAACACCCTCATAAACCAGGTGCTAAGGTAAGGCAGAACTGGGCGTGTGGCTGTCAAGGCTCTGGCGTATCCGTATCTTCCAAGCCGCTCTCCAGCTTTGCTCTTGCTGCGCTTGCAAGTGTTTGATACTTGGCACGGAACGCATCGAGGCTTTCTTCTTCCAGCTCTTCCAGATCTAGCAGGGCGTTATGCGCACCTTTGGTAGCGCGGATGAGTTCGTCGAGTTTTACCTGAATAGCCTGAGTGTCTCGATTCTGCGTGTTCTGAATCAGAAACACCATGAGAAAGGTGATGATGGTGGTACCGGTGTTGATGACCAACTGCCAAGTGTCGCTGAATCCGAACATCGGCCCGGTAACAATCCATAGCCCAATCACACCTACAGCAATGGAAAACGTTCGTGGCCGACCACAGATGTGTGCGGCCTTCTTTGCAAATTGGGAATACCAGGTGGCGTTACGCATAATGCACCTCTCTTGAAAAAACTAAATGACTAGTCACTCATCGAATACCGCTACGCCACTATACCAGCGTGCCTCCGCCGTTTCGTCGGTCAGCGCGAGTAATACAGCTTGCCCCAGCTCATGCCCGGACACGGGGAGATTGACTCGGCGGTAGCCCTCTGCAGTACCCTTCATCAGCGCTTCAGACTTGAGGATGACTTCCAGACTTTCCGGGATTTCAGAAACACGGGCTTTGCATTTTTCAACGTCATAGGAATGTGCCTTGCGACAAACCGCCGGGCGCACGGAGTAAATCGAACATAAATTGTCTTTAAGCAAGGGGCAAAGAATGTGGTGATCCTGCACAGATACGCCCTTGGTCATTATCGCGTGTTGTTGCAAGCGCTCAATCAATAAGGTTATCTCTGCTGGTGGCAGTTTTTTCAGCTCGTGTGCGATTTGAAAAATCTCCGGCTCAAGTGCCTCAACGTGCACGCTACAACAATGGCTACAGCCCGCTTTGCAATCAAAGTGCTCGCCTTGGTTGATGGCGGCTTGCGCGATGCTGTCCACGCCGCGCTGCAAGTTAGAAACAAAAGCAATCGCAAAGGTCTTGTTCGGGTTGGCTCGCAAGTGACTAGCTACGGTGTTTTGCACTTTTTCAACGGCAGCAAAATACTCCGCTTGTTCTTTAGTACTTAGCAAAGCGTCAGTTGCGCTCATGTTAATGCAGTAGCAGCAACTCTTTGAAAGCGTGATACACGGCCTGTTTGCGTATGGTTTCTCGGTCGCCAGAAAACTGCTTGGTTTCGCTGCTGATTTTTCCCGTTACATCGGCCCAAGAAAAGCATACTGTTCCCACGGGCTTTTCTGTTGTTCCGCCGTCAGGCCCAGCAACACCAGTGATGGCTGCGACGATTTGGGCGTGGCTGTGCCGGAGTGCGCCCAGTGCCATTTCGCGCGCAGTTTCTTCGCTGACTGCGCCATGCTGTTCTAAAGTCACAGCGGATACGTCCAACATTTCTACTTTGGCTACGTTGCTATAAGTAACAAAACCGCGCTCGAACCACGCGGAACTACCAGCGATGGCAGTAGCGTATTGTGCGGCCATGCCGCCAGTGCAGGATTCTGCTAACGCGAGAGTCCAGTTTTTGTGCTGCAGAATGGTGCTCAGCTCAACCGCAAGGTTGAGCAAAGCGGAATCGTTCACGACAGCCATAGCAATCCCTTCAGAATAATGAGTGCGTAGATGGCGGCCAACGCATCGTCGAACATCACGCCAAAACCGCCTTTGAGTTTTTCGTCACACTGACGGATCGGGAAAGGCTTCCAGATATCGAACAAACGAAAAAGCACAAAACCCAATCCTATCCAAAGCGCGTTGCGTGGTATCAACGTCAGTATCAACCACATCGCTACCATTTCGTCCCACACGATGCTGCCGTGGTCGGAAACCCCCAAAGATTTCCCAGTCACATCGCAGCACCAAACGCCGAGCAAAAACAGCAAGCCAAGTGCGATGAATGAGGTAGCTAGCGGACTGGCAGGAATCAGTAAAAACAAGGGAATTGCTGCCAGTGAACCCGCTGACCCTGGAGCTTTTGGAAACAAGCCGCTGCCGAAACCCAGCGCCAAATAGTGCGCGGGATGACGTAGCAGGAACTT
>JANYIK010000144.1 GCA_025362115.1 Methylophilaceae bacterium | reverse complement strand
AAAATCGCCGTAATTAAAATGCGTTCCTGTAATTTTCTGCCGTAAATCTAATCCTGTTCAGATTAAAAATCTTCATCAGCCGCTGCTCATCAATGAGCAATTCGGATTTTCCGTTCTACGTGATTGATTGGAGATGGTCTTGTCATCAATAATAATGTTCTTGAATATTGACGTATTTCATAAATAGATTAAACTGTCATATATGACACAGTCTAATATTTTATACAAAGCACAAGATGTAATACTTGAAAATGTATTTTCTAATCTTGTCCGGCTAGGAATCCAAGATTGCATTTTGGGTGGAGGGACAGCATTGGCTCGGTATTACCTAAAACATCGTGTTTCTTACGACCTTGACTTCTTTGTGGCTGGTAATCTCTCACCTGAAAGATTGTCTGTAGAGTTGGGACGGATAGGAATCAGCTTGCAGGATATAGAAATAGAGAGCGGTGGCAAATTGGTACATCAGTTACACGGGTATTCAAATATTGAAAAAACTATCGTCAAAGTCTCTTTCATTGAAGACAGCATTTACAGCGGCATGTGGCCTAAAGCGAATTTTGGAATTGTCATTACTGAAAAGATTGGGGGCTTGTATCACAGGAAATTGAGAACCATTTCAGGAAATGGCTATGGAAAGGACACAAGAGGGTCACGCCAAACGGCACGAGATTTATTCGATTGTTATGTATTGAACCAACAGGTACAAGCACTGCATAGTTTTATTGAAGACGCTAACAAAAACGGGGCAAACTTTCCACAGGATGCGTTCTGTGCAAACCTTATGGCTATGCCATGGATCGACCTCATGAATGAATTTGAAGGGCTTGAATTGCTTGCACCTTATGAAAGACTGTCGTTAATTGGCGACATCAAGCAAGCATTGATAAATGAAGCAATGATTATTCAGAATTTGAATGAATTAGATGATGAAAACTACCCAACACCAAATTGAATCATGGGAACGCGCCAAGCGTATGGCCTTCTGGGATCAGGGCAGGATGGAATTCGCCCAATGGTTGATTGGATTCAAATCCCGTAAAGCCAACGTCATCAGGCAAAGCATTAACTACATGAGAGCCGTAGACCTGATCAGGCTGCTTGGCAAGCAGCATTTTATAAAAATGTGGCCGTCATTACGGATGGCGCCTAATCTCAAAACTGATAAGAAAGCCATTCTGGATGGTGTGTGGGGCTTTTATGTGGTTGGTGATGTTTCGTTCCCTGTATCTGCTTTGGTCACTCGATTCCACCCGAAGAAGCTTGGCACATTGCGCGTTCTCGCTAAAATGAATGGACAGGACTCTATTTACCAGATTGCAAAAAAGACAGGTAGAGATTATCGCCGGGTGCATGACGACATTATGGACTTCATAGAAGATGGCCTAGCAATTGTTGATACTGATATCAGGAATGGCCGCACAGTGAAAGTGCCTCGTTTACATGGAGTGCATAGCAAAGGGTGTCAAAAAGGTAAACTAATGGTCTGATGTTGAAATCAATATTAGATTAAAAAACCATAGCACTTAGTGCTACACTTTATCATGGAAAAGCAATGAGTTAAGATGAGCTAAAGCGATGTGCTTGATAGAGCGCGGGTTTTCAAAACCGCTCGGTTTGCCAAGGCTACTTGGGAGATGTTTAATCCGTTGCTGATCAGTGCGCTGCAATACGGCAAGTCATGCAAGGTCAGGCAGATGATTTGGGCGGCGGCGTGTTCAAACCCCCCTCAAAGACAATATGTACCGATCAATCATCTTGGTGCCCAGAAGAGGACTCGAACCTCCACACCCGAAGGCACATGGACCTGAACCATGCGCGTCTACCAATTCCGCCATCTGGGCAAATCTACATCTAAATAACTGCGGTCAAACGAAGACCGCGAATTCTATAGGAAAGACCAATTTTGTCAACGAAAAAGAAACCAAGCACTAGAGCAAAGCCTCCTCATAAGAGTGACGCAAGCAAGGGTGTCGGGCGTAAAGACCCGCACGCCAAGCGCGAGGCAGCTAAATACCCTACACCTTTGCCTAGTCGCGAATTCATTTTGGAGAAGATGGAGGAGGAGGGCGCTCCGGTTTCGATGGAGCGGCTTTATAAGCTGCTGAATATCCGCGAGGCAGACCGTGAAATTTTTAATCGGCGATTGGGTGCGATGGAACGCGAAGGACAGGTGATGCGTAACCGTAAAGGCGCGCTGTGCATCGCGGAAAAACTCAATCTGATTGCGGGCCGCGTTCAAGGACACGCCGATGGTTTTGGTTTCTTGATCCCTGACGTTGGAGGCGAGGATTTATACCTGTCTCCAAAGGAAATGTCGCTGGTAATGCACGGTGACCGCGCCATGGTGCGGCCAGGAGGTTTGGATAGGCGCGGTCGACGCGAAGGCAAAGTGGTCGAGGTGTTGGAGCGTGTCAATAAGCGCATCGTCGGGCGTTTGATACGTGAACGAGGCGTAGTAATGGTGGTAGCTGAGGATAAACGTATCAGCCACGATGTACTGGTGCCGCCAGGGTTGGATATGAATGCCAAGGCTGGGCAGATCGTGATGGTGGAGCTGATTGAGCAGCCTTCCGCGCACGCCCAACCCATAGGCAAAGTGGTGGAGATTTTGGGCAACTACGCTGACCCAGGCATGGAGATCGAAATTGCGCTGCGTAAGCATAGTTTGCCTTACCAGTTCCCACCTGCTGCGGTAAAGCTGGCAGAGAAATTCAATCCTAAAGTCAGCGCCGAAGACTACAAAGGCCGCGTAGATTTGCGCGAAATGTCTCTCATCACCATTGACGGCGAAACCGCTCGCGACTTTGACGATGCGGTGTTTTGTGAGCCGCAGGGCAGTGGTTGGAGACTGGTGGTAGCAATTGCAGATGTGAGTTTTTATGTGCGTCCTGGGGATGCGCTGGATAAAGAAGCTTACGATCGGGGCAATTCGGTGTATTTCCCGCGACGTGTCATCCCTATGCTGCCGGAGGCGCTTTCCAATGGCCTTTGCTCGCTCAATCCAGACGTGGAACGCATGTGTATGGTGTGTGACATGCAGGTCGACGGCAAGGGTGATATCAAACGTTACAAGTTTTATCCCTCTGTGATGCGTTCCAAAGCGCGCATGACTTACACCACGGTTCAAAAAATACTAGTTCAACAGATTCTGGCTGAGCCCAATGGTGAATTAGCCAAAGAGTATGAGTACATCAAGCCACACATCAAAAATCTCTATGCGCTATATCGCGTACTAGCCGAGTCGCGCGAGAAGCGTGGGGCGATTGAGTTTGAAACTACAGAAACTCTGATGGTATTTGATGATCAGGGCAAGATAGAGCGCATTGATCCGGTGGTACGCAACGACGCGCATCGCTTGATTGAGGAATGCATGTTGGCGGCTAACGTTTGTGCCTCGGATTTTCTCAAGGAAAACCAGCATCCGGTGCTGTACCGCATCCACGCCGGGCCTACACCGGAAAAACTGGAAAAGTTGCGCGATTTCATGAAGGAGTTTGGCTTCCAGCTCACTGGCGGTGACACGCCGCACGCCAAGGATTATTGCAAGCTACTGGCGCGCATCAAAGGCCGCCCCGACGAACAGTTATTACAGACTGTCCTGCTACGCTCCATGCAGCAAGCGGTGTATAGCCCGGATAACGTCGGCCATTTCGGTTTGGCTTATGAAAGTTATACCCACTTTACCTCACCCATCCGTCGCTACCCGGATTTACTGGTGCATCGCGCTATTAAAGCCACTTTAGAGAAGAAAAAATACAAGCCCGGGGATTGGGCAGAGTTAGGTATGCACTGCTCCATGACCGAGCGCCGCGCCGACGATGCCACGCGCGACGTGCAAACGTGGCTCAAGTGCTATTACATGCAAGATAAAGTAGGCGAAAGTTTTGACGGCACGGTGAGTGCAGTGACCAGCTTCGGCCTGTTCGTGGTGCTGGATGGCATGTATATCGAAGGCTTGGTACACGTCACTGAATTGGGCAATGACTACTTCCAGCATGACAATGTACGCCACGTGATGATGGGTGAACGTAGCGGCAAAGTGTATCGTTTGGGTGACCGCTTGCGTGTCAAAGTGGTGAGGGTGGATATGGAAACCAGCAAGATTGATTTTGTGCTGGATGACGGCAGCGTCACGACCAAACAAGACAAGCTAAGCAAGCAAGGAAAATCAAAGCGATGAGCGGTGCCCATATTATTTACGGCTTTCATGCGGTGTTAAGCCGCATGCGCCAGAACGCTAGAAGTATCCAAGAGCTTTCAATCGATAAAGATCGCGTTGATCCGCGCATGAAGGATTTGCTGAGTCTGGCACAGGAAAACAATGTGCGTGTGATGCAGATTGACCGCGCCAGGCTGGACGGCATGGCTGCACACGGCCGCCACCAGGGCGTGGTGGCGAAGGTGGTGGATACGCCAATTCCTTATCTCGATATTCACGACGTACTGGAATCGCTCAAAGAACCGCCGTTTTTGCTGATACTCGACGGCGTGGAAGACCCGCACAATCTGGGTGCTTGTCTGCGCGTGGCGGATGCGATGGGCGTACACGCGGTGATTGCGCCCAAAGACCGTGCTGCGGGTTTGAATGCCACCGTACGCAAGGTGGCCTGTGGCGCTGCAGAAAGTGTGCCTTTCATCGCTGTCACTAATTTGGCGCGCACCATGCGTGAATTGCAAGAAGCCGGCGTATGGCTGGTGGGCGCAGCCATGGAAGCGGAGCATGA
>JANYIK010000136.1 GCA_025362115.1 Methylophilaceae bacterium | reverse complement strand
AGGCATGGACGTGGTGAAAACCAACATCCAGAAACTCAACGGCAAGATTGATATTACCTCTGTCGTAGGCAAAGGCTCAGTATTCCGCATTACGTTGCCATTGACCCTCGCTATTCTGCCAGTGCTGATGGTACGTTTGGGCGATCAACCATTTGCTGTGCCTTTATCTATGGTGCGCGAAATCATCCCCATACTCCCCGGCGATGTGCAACAGGTTTCCGGCAAAGCCACTATGGTGGTACGTGAAGAAGTTCTACCTATCCGCACTTTAGCTAGCTTGATTGGCTGGCAAGACAGATCAGTACCCGCTTTCGGCATCTTGATTCAGTCTGGCGACAGCGTATTTATTATGGCGGTTGATAGCTTCATCGGCCAGTCTGACGTGGTCATCAAATCACTGCAAGACATCAAACCGCAAGGCATTGCCGGTGCCACCCTTACTGGCGATGGATCTATTGTGCTAGTGCTGGATATGGAAGCCCTGCTGGACATGCAAACACAGGAAACCAAAGCCGCGCTATTTGCATAAAGTTCGCTTAAAGCACGTTCTTTTACAGCTTGTCCTTTTTCAACATTCCCTTAGAACTCGTCCTGCTAGCCGCCATCCTGTTGGGTGGCTGGTTTTGGCTGGATGGATTGAGTGTGCACGAAATCGCCATCAGCGCAGGACGGCAAGCCGCAGCTAGCAATGGCCTACAATTGCTAGACGAAAGCGTAGCTGTAACTCGCCTGTGGGCAGCGCGTGATGCTTATGGTCGCTTGCGCTTCCAGCGCACTTACACTTTTGAAGTCAGCGACACTGGGGCAGACCGCTTGTCATGCACATTGACTTTACTGGGGCGTAAAGTCGAGAATATAGACATTCCGCCGCATCGCGACCGAGATAACGTTTACACCTTGCATTAACATGGTCACAGGCCGTTTCGCCCCCTCCCCCACCGGACCATTACACTTCGGCTCACTCATCGCTGCCACTGCCAGTTATCTGGAAGCCAAGACACAGCAAGGCCAATGGCTAGTTCGTATCGAAGATCTAGACCCCCCACGCGAGCAAGTTGGTGCTGCCAACGAAATTCTAAAAACCCTAGATTCCTTCGGTTTTGAGTGGGACGCTGAAGTCATGCGGCAAAGTGAACGCCATGGGGCTTATGAAACAGCACTCACGCAACTGAAGCATCAAGGTTTAGTCTATCGCTGCACTTGCTCACGCAAAGAAATTGCCGATTCTGCGCTACAAGGCATAGAAGGTGTGGTGTATCCCGGCACCTGTCGCCATGCCCAACACCAAAGTGGCGCTTGGCGCGTACTCACCAATGCCGATGTCATCGGCTTCGATGATGCCATACAAGGCCATCAAAGCCAGAACTTGAGCCATGATCTCGGCGATTTTGTGCTAAAACGCGCCGATGGATTGTATGCCTATCAACTCGCGGTGGTGGTGGACGATGCCGAGCAAGGCATCACCCAAATCGTGCGTGGTGCAGACTTGCTCAGCTCTACCCCGCGTCAAATCCACTTGCAGCGCTTGCTCAAGCTACCCACGCCACACTATGCGCATGTGCCGATTGCGGTCAACGCCCAAGGCGAGAAACTCAGCAAGCAAAACCTAGCCCAGCCGCTTAATGCAAAAAATCCAGTCCCTGCCTTATGGCAAGCGCTGGATTTTCTCGGGCAGCATCCACCGACCGCATTGCGCGATGAATCGCTAGAATCCCTGTGGGACTGGGCTAAAACGCATTGGTCATTGGCGCATGTTCAAGCTATAAAAATCTCGACCTAGGTAGACAATTTCATGTTTTATTTGTTTATTTAGGAGAAGAGCTTAATGGAAAGAAACGCAACAATCAGGCCACCTAATAAAGACAAACAACATCAGTTACTTAGCAATAAAATCAAGTCCATAAGCAAAGTAATATTCAAACCTCAGACAACAACCGCACCATATTGAAGCGATATTGCAGTGATATGATAACAACCGTTTAAGTTTTGAGAGTGTTGCAGTAAATATGCAAGATCAATTGAACCGTTTTATTTTTGAAAACACCCCCATACGTGGCGAAGTGGTGCGTTTAGAAGCCACTTGGCAATCGGTGTTAGAGCGCCACGACTACCCTGTTGCCTTGCGAATTATTCTGGGTGAACTCATGGCCGCCGCCGCACTACTCACCGCCACACTTAAGCTAGATGGCGCTTTAGTATTGCAGATCCAAGGTGATGGCTTGTTGTCGCTACTGGTGGTGGAATGCAATAGCGACATGACCATGCGCGCCACCGCAAAATGGAGCGACGAGTTACCTGTTGCAGAAAGCTTGAACAAACTGGTAGGCAATGGCAAATGCGTGATTACCTTATTGCCACACGACGGGCAGAGTTATCAAGGTGTGGTGCCGCTTGAAGGCGATAGCATCGCCGACATAATCGCTGGCTATATGGCCCGCTCCGAGCAATTGGATACCGTATTGTGGCTAACCGCTAACGACCACAATGCGGCTGGCATGCTGCTGCAGAAGCTACCAGATCAACCATTGCAAGATGATGATGATGACTGGAACAGAATCACGCAGCTTGGCGGCACGGTCAAACCGAATGAGTTGCTTGAATTATCTGCCCAGACTTTGCTGCACAGGCTTTTTTTTGAGGAAGACGTGCGACTATTTGAGCCGCAAGCGATCGCCTTTAGTTGTCCGTGTTCACGCGCCGGAGTGGCCAATGTGCTACGTATGCTGGGTGAGGAAGAAATCGCCAAGCTGGTGAACGAGCGCAAGCATATAGAGGTGCATTGCGAGTTTTGTAATCAGCGTTACGAGTTCGACAAGATAGACGCAGAACAACTATTTGTCACCGACATCGCCGTGCCCGGTGGCGAAACTAGGCACTAAGCTGCCTGACACGCTCAAACAGACAAATCGCCGTGGCCGCCGCCACATTGAGTGATTCCGTGTTGCCATACATGGGAATACGCACCTGCTCACTAGCCGATGACAACAATGCCGCAGACAATCCCGAACCTTCATTGCCCACCAGCATCGCCACACGACCTGTCAAATCTAGCTGATACAGTGATTTTGTAGCGTCCAAGCTGGTCGCCACTGAAATCCCTGTAAAAACTTTAAGCATTTGCAATAAATCCACTTTTTCTGCTATCGCCAGCGCAAAATGCGCCCCCATACCCCCACGCAACACCTTGGGCGACCAAGGGTCAGCGCAGCCCTCAGATAGATAGGCCACATTCACACCCGCCGCCGCCGCCGAGCGCAATATAGAACCCAAATTTCCTGGATCTTGCACATCTTCAACCAGCAAACAGAACTCAGGCTGTAATGGCGGCATGAATGGTGCTATCGGAATCAAAGCCAAAATGCCACTTGGGGTTTCAACCGGCGACAATTCGGCAAACATCGCGTCCGGCATTGTAACCACTGAACTTACCGCAACATCGGTCAGTGGTGCGGTGAGCTCGCCGTTGTGACTACCCTGTTCCGCCAAAATTAACAACTCTGGCACAGCGCCCGTCGCCCTATAACTTTGCAGCAAATGCGCGCCATCCAGCAAAGTTTGTCCCGCTTTGCGCCGCTCGCGAGAAGACGTAGCCAGCTTCTTAAGTTGCTTGAATAATGGGTTGTCGCGCGAGGTGATTTGTTTCATGAATGAAAATGGCTCGAAAACAAGTTGCTATCTTATTGGAAATAAGATAAATTTTCGCTAAATTTAATGAATTAAAAAAGGAAGTCATATGAATCGCACCGTTGCCACCATTTCCGCCTTGCTACTCTCTCTGTGCGCCATGCCTGCGTCAGCAGCAGATTTTGGTATAGACAGCATGTCCATCGAAGGCGGCTATTCCCCCAACAACAACGGTGACGTAGGCATGGGACGTGTCGGAATACAGTGGGACTGGGGCGTAAAATGGCTGGAAATGGGCAATTGGTACTTAGGCGGCTACTGGGATTTATCTGCCGGGTACTGGCACTCCAGCCAATCTGATATTGGTGATTTTGGCTTCACTCCGGTATTCAGATTCCAATCCAGTGACACCTCTGGCTTCTCGCCCTATATTGAAGTCGCCGTCGGCGCACACCTATTGACTGATACCTCTATCACCACTGGCCGACAATTCAGTACCAACTTCCAGTTTGGTGACCATGTTGGTGCTGGCTTCCGCTTTGGCGACAAGGGCGAATACGATTTAGCTTATCACTTGCAACACTTGTCCAACGCCAGCATAGACACACCCAACCCTGGTATCAACTTTCATCAGATTCGCTTTCAGTATCATTTCTAAGAAGCCGATGGATGCTTAAACAAGGCCGCTTTAGCGGCCTTGTTTAATTATGAATTCTGAATCACGATATTCGGAAATTTCGCGCTATGGTCTTGCCCCATCGCCGCCAGTTTGATTGCTGTCTTGCGCGCAATATCACGGTAATTTGCGGCCAAAATACCATCTGGATCAGCCGCCACCGTGGGTATACCACTATCAGTTTGTTCACGAATTCGAATGTCCAGCGGCAAACTACCCAGTAACTCTACCTCGTAGTCAGCACACATCTTGGCGCCACCGCCAGCACCAAAGATGTGTTCTTCGTGACCACATTTTGAACAGATATGCGTACTCATATTTTCTACGATACCAATAATGGAAACGCCAACCTTCTCAAACATTTTCAGTCCCTTACGCGCATCCAGCAAAGCAATATCTTGCGGCGTAGTGACGATAATCACCCCCGTCACCGGTACTTTTTGCGAAAGCGTCAACTGAATATCTCCAGTACCGGGGGGCATGTCGACGATCAAATAATCTAAATCACGCCATTTGGTTTCGCGTAGCAATTGCTCCAATGCCCCCGTCACCATTGGACCACGCCACACCATAGGGGTATCTTTATCAATCAAGAAGCCGATGGACATGGCCTGTATGCCATGCGCCTCCATTGGCTCCATGCTCTTGCCGTCGGTGGTTTCCGGCTTACCCTCTATGCCCAGCATCATCGGTTGCGACGGCCCATAGATGTCGGCATCGAGAATGCCTACCGTAGCACCCTCTGCCACCAACGCCAATGCCAGATTGACAGCAGTGGTAGACTTTCCTACGCCACCCTTGCCAGAGGCCACGGCGATGATGTTTTTCACCCCGGGAATGGCCTGTACGCCGCGCTGAACAGAATGCGAGACGATTTTGCTACTAACATTGACGAACACACTGCCAACCTCAGGCAAAGTTTTAAGCTTGGTCTGCACTAAGGCTTGGATTTCTACCATTACACTTTTAGCCGGATAACCCAACACAATGTCGAGTGCCACATTATTGCCGTCAATACGGATATTTCTCGCAGTCTTGGAGGCAATAAAATCTTTGCCGGTATTGGGATCAGTGATTTCTTTCAGTGCGGTTTGAATTTGCAGTTCGGAGAGCGACATAAACGTGTGATTTCTGGGTAATGGATTCGGATGTGGATTTTAGCCTATATGCAAGGCTGCGTCATTTGCCCGCAGCCTGTTAAAATGCAACATTCTTGAATACCTGTTATTGAAAATGTCCCGCAAAATCCTTGTTACCTCCGCCCTACCCTATGCCAACGGTAGCATTCACCTTGGTCATCTGGTCGAGTATATCCAGACTGACATCTGGGTGCGCTTCCAAAAGATGCAAGGGCATGAGTGTCACTATGTTTGCGCCGACGATACACATGGCACGCCCATCATGCTCAGAGCCGAGAAAGAAGGCATTACGCCAGAAGCCTTGATAGAAAATGTACACAAGGAACACAACGCAGACTTTGCCGATTTTCTGGTGGAGTTCGATAACTACCACTCCACCCATTCTGTCGAGAACCGCGAGCTGGCAATCAGTATCTATAAGGCGCTCAAGGCCAATGGCAAAATCACCAGCAAGACCATTGAACAGTATTTTGATCCGGTCAAAAATATGTTCCTGCCGGATCGCTTCATCAAAGGCGAATGTCCAAAATGCCACGCCAAAGACCAATACGGCGATTCCTGTGAGGTGTGCGGCGCGACTTATAACCCGACCGAACTCATCAATCCCTATTCTGCCGTCTCTGGTGCCGCTCCGGTGCGCAAAGAAACTGAGCACTACTTCTTCAAGCTCTCCGAATGTGAGGGATTTCTAAAGGAATGGACGCGCTCTGGCACTTTGCAGAATGAGGCTGCCAACAAAATGGGTGAATGGTTTGGCAATGGCCTGAACGATTGGGACATTTCTCGCGATGCACCCTACTTCGGCTTTGAGATACCCGATGCGCCGGGCAAATACTTCTATGTATGGCTGGACGCGCCAATTGGTTACATGGCCAGCTTCAAGAACCTGTGCGCTAAAAGTGGCTTGGATTTTGATGAGTATTGGAAAAAGGATTCCACTACCGAGCTGTACCATTTCATAGGCAAGGACATCCTCTACTTCCACGCGCTGTTCTGGCCTGCGACCCTTGAGTATTCTGGTTACCGCAAACCTACGCAAATCTTTGCGCATGGATTTCTGACGGTGAACGGCGAAAAAATGTCCAAATCGCGCGGGACGTTCATCACCGCACGTAGCTATCTCGACCATGTGCAGAATCCGGAATACCTACGCTATTACTATGCGGCAAAACTGAATGGCTCAATGGAAGACATCGACCTCAATCTGGAAGACTTTGTCGCTCGGGTGAATAGTGACTTGGTTGGCAAGTACATCAACATCGCCAGCCGCTGTGCTGGTTTTATCAATAATAGGTTTGATGGACGATTGAGTAAGGAATTGCCAATCCAATGGGCGCAACAACTTAAACATGAATTCATGTCTCCTGAAACATGGCAAAAAATCGGCCTATTTTATGTTGACAGAGATTATTCCAAAGCTATCCGCGAAATCATGCGGTTGGCTGACATTGCCAATCAATATATTGCAGAGGAAGAACCTTGGAAGTTAGCCAAACTTCCGGGTTCAGAAGAAAGATTGCATCAGGTATGCTCATTAGCAATAAATATTTTTTGGTTACTGACAATCTATATCAAGCCTGTTCTGCCAAAACTTGCGGAGCAAGCTCAGGAGTTTTTGCAAACAGGCGACAACCAGATGGTCTGGGATCAAAACTCGGTACTTACCAATCATCAAATTAGACAATATGAACCTTTAGTTACTCGTCTTGATCCCAAGGCTATCGAAGCTATGGTCGAGGCCAACAAGGAATCGCTGCAACCAGTTCAACCCGCACCACAAACCAAACAACCGGAACCTGCCATGGAAGAAAACACTTACATTTCTATCGACGACTTCACCAAGGTCGATCTGCGCGTCGCCCGCATCGTCGAGGCAAACCATGTGGAAGGTGCGGAAAAGCTGCTGCAACTCACTCTGGATATCGGTGAAGAAAAACCACGCAATGTGTTTGCTGGTATCAAGTCGGCCTATGATCCCGCCACACTGGTAGGGCGTTTGACGGTGATGGTCGCCAACCTCGCGCCGCGCAAGATGAAGTTCGGCATGAGTGAAGGCATGGTATTAGCCGCGTCAGACGAGCGTGGTGGGCCATTTATACTTTCGCCAGATTCTGGCGCACAGCCTGGAATGCGAGTGAAATAAGCGCCCATCAAAACCAATAAAAAAGCCCAGTAAAAACTGGGCTTTTTTTTACACCTTAAAACCAGAAATTACTTCTTGGCTTTATCTTTAGCCGCAGGCACTGCTGGGGCAGCGGCTTTAGCATCCTTCGCAGGCTTGTCAGCCTTGGCAGGGGCAGCGGCTGCGCCACCCACAGTGACTTCAGCTTTTACTTTATCCACGGTCTTTTTACCGAATCCTGAGACTTTATCCAGGTCATCCACAGTCTTGAATGGACCATTCTTAGCGCGATATTCGATAATCGCTTGAGCCTTCTTAGGGCCGATACCCTTCACACCCTCCAGTTCAGCCTGGGTAGCCTTATTAAGATCAACCGCCGCGAACACTGGAGCGGACAGAGAGAACGCAATTACACTCATCAATACCAGCAGAAACTTTTTCATAACACTCTCCTAAAATTTGTTTGATTGGCCTGAACATCTTTCATCAGGTAGCTACATCATGCTAGAACTTGCTTACGCCAATCTTACTATTTTCAACGTCGGCCTATGGCGTAATACTCCAAACCGTGCGCCTTGACTGTGGAGGGGGTGTACATATTGCGCCCGTC
The DNA here is from genome assembly GCA_025362115.1 of Methylophilaceae bacterium. Taxonomy (GTDB): domain Bacteria; phylum Pseudomonadota; class Gammaproteobacteria; order Burkholderiales; family Methylophilaceae; genus CAILHX01. The sequence goes on along the minus strand of JANYIK010000136.1, from coordinate 9,537 downwards.
AAATATGGCAGGGGTTTTGAGTGCAGCTTTAATCGCGTCAAAGTCCGGGGCGCGAAATTCTTTCCATTCTGTCACAATCGCCAGCGCATCCGCGTCTTTGAGCGCAGCCATAGGTGTATCAACGTAGCTCAAACGCGCGTCATCGCCAAAAATACGCTTGGATTCTGGCATGGCAACAGGATCGTAGGCTGTCACCGTAGCTCCGAAATCCCACAAGCCTTGAATAATGACGCGACTAGAAGCCTCGCGCATGTCGTCAGTATTGGGTTTGAATGCCAAACCCCACAGTGCGATATTTTTACCGCTCAAGTTACTGCCAAATTTAGATTCTATTTTCTCCAGCAACACGCGTTTTTGCGCTTCGTTGGCGGCTTCAACCGCGTTTAGCACTTGCAGCGGCTGGCCTATGCTGTCTGCGGTGCGAATGAGCGCCTGCACGTCTTTAGGAAAGCATGAACCACCGTAGCCGCAGCCAGGGTAGAGAAAGTGGTAGCCTATGCGGGGGTCAGAGCCTATGCCTAGCCTTACCTGTTCGATGTCCGCACCCAGTTTATCCGCCAAATTGGCAAGCTCATTCATGAACGAGATACGTGTCGCCAACATACAATTAGCGGCATATTTGGTGAGCTCTGCCGAGCGGATGTCCATGACTACGAGACGATCGTGATTACGGTTAAACGGCGCGTAGATCTCGCGCATCAAGGTCACCGCACGCTCATCATCCGCGCCCAGCACGATGCGATCCGGGCGCATAAAATCTTCTACCGCCGCCCCTTCTTTCAAAAATTCAGGGTTGGAAGCCACTGCGAAAGGAATATTCGCGCCGCGTTTGGCGAGTTCTTCAGTCATCGCTGCGCGCACTTTATCCGCGGTGCCTACTGGCACTGTACTTTTATCCACCACCACCTTGAATTCTGTCATGTGGCGAGCGATGTTACGTGCCGCAGCGGTGACATATTGCAAATCTGCCGAGCCGTCTTCATCCGGCGGTGTGCCGACAGCGATGAACTGTATCTGCCCAAAGGCGACACTTTCTTCAACACTGGTAGTGAAATGCAAGCGTCCCGCAGCGACATTGCGCTGCACCATCTCCAGCAACCCTGGCTCATGGATGGGGATGCCTCCTTCATGCAACACTTTGATTTTACTAGCATCCAAGTCCAAACACAGTACATCGTTACCAACCTCGGCGAGACATGCACCTGTCACCAATCCCACGTATCCCGTGCCAACCACACTAATTTTCATAATGTTTAATTTCCTGATGAATTTTTTGCAACGCAGCTAAAGGCTCAGCCGCTTGCGTGATAGGGCGGCCTATCACGAGATAACTAGCACCATTTTGCATTGCCACTAATGGCGTGACTACACGCGATTGGTCGTCTAGGCTGCTATCTGCGGGGCGAATACCGGGGGTGACTAGCTGGAAATCTGCACCCAATTCTCGCCGTAACAAGGGGGCTTCTTGCGCCGAACACACAACCCCAGCCAGGCCACTACGCTTGGCAAGATAAGCTAAGCGCATCGCCGTGGCTTGCACGCCGCCGCTCATGCCAATTTCAACCAACGCCGGTTCGTCCATACTGGTGAGCACAGTCACCGCTATCAACAATGGTGGTTGTACCGATTTGCTCACCGCCTCCTGCGCCGCCATCATCATGGCGCTACCGCCGCTGGCGTGGACGTTCAACATCCACACACCAAGCTTGGCTGCGGCTTCGCAGGCTTTAGCCACAGTACTAGGGATATCGTGAAATTTGAGGTCTAAAAATACGCCGTGACCTTGATCTACTAATTGCGAAACCAAGTCAGCGCCCGCAACAGTGAATAGCTCTTTGCCTACTTTCAGGCGGCATAATTGGGGGTCTAGTTTTGCCACCAACGTCAAAGCGGAAGCCGCATCTGGGTAATCCAGCGCGACAATTATTTTAGGATCGCTCATTTGCTCTCACGCTCATATTTAGGCGGCAAGGTTTCCCACTCGCTACAGCTTGGGCAGTGCCAGTGGAACTGCCGTGCGGTATAGCCGCAGGTAGTACAACGATAAAACGCGGTACGCTCCAAATGCTGCTTAATCGCGTCCATCACTAAGCGCAAATCACCGTCAGGCATTCCACTAACCTTGGCTTGCAGCAAACGATCCAACGCTGCCAATGTGGGCGACAAATCCGCTTCATCATGCGCCATGCGATAGGCTGCTTCTGGCCCTTTCAGGTCTAGGGTCGCGTCAAACAGCACTTGTGCGGTTTCTTCCAGCGGATATTTACGCACCGCCTCATGCAGCCACTGTAAACCCTCGTCGGTGAGCTTTAAGACGCGCCAGCTTTGCATCATGCGTTCCGCCACTAGTTCGATATAGGCAGGGGTTTGCAGCTCGATTTCGCGCCAATATTGCAGCGCCTGAGCATGGTTTTTGTTGTTTGCTGCCATGTCACCTAACATGATATTGGCGCGTATGCTGTTGCGATTTTCATTGAGCGCGGTTTGCAAGCCGCTTGCGGCATCTACGTTATCGCCAAGCAGTATTCTTTGGTGCGCCAGCTCACAATGAAACTGTGCGATTTCCTTGCCTAAAGGCTGACCGGTCAAAGTCTCCAATCGCTGAGCAATTCCCACCGCCTGCATCCATTCTTTTTCATGCACGTAGATTTCTAATAAAGCACGCAATGCCGATTGAGCGTAACGCGTTTCGGTGAGCTTTACAAAAAGCTCTTCGGCACGATCCAACAAACCCGCCTTGAGATAATCCTGCGCTAACTCTGCCAACGCCATCAGGCGCTGTGTTTCATCAAGACTTTCGCGTTCCAGCAGGCCTTGATGCAGGCGTATCGCCCTGTCCATCTCACCGGTGCGACGAAACAAGCTGCCCAACGCGTAGTGCAATTCCAATGTGTTATTGTCGGCCTTGAGTGCCTCGCTAAAGGCTTCGATGGCTTTATCGGGTTGTTCGCTGATGAGGAAATTCAAACCACGAAAATACGAGGCAGGCAGAGTACTAGTCTCAGAAAGCAGCCGTCCTAAATCAACCCGCGCGGCAATCCAGCCCAGTACAAAGAAAAGTGGTAAAGCTAACAACCACCAGTATTCAAAATCCATCTGCTTTACCTATAACGCATAATACGCAAATCATGATTTTACCAGTAAAAAAGCGGCGCAATCTTGCGATTACGCCGCTTCTCATTCATGCACAACAACAGCTAGCTATTCAAAATCTACGCGCTCACGCAACTCTTTACCGGCTTTGAAGTGAGGTACATATTTTTCTGGCACTTGCACCTTGTCGCCAGTTTTAGGATTGCGCCCCAGACGTGGTGGACGGTAGTTCAGACTAAAACTACCAAAACCGCGTATCTCGATACGTTTGCCACCTGCCAGTTTATCCGTCATTGCGTCAAGGACAGACTTTACCGATAGCTCGGCATCCTTTAACACAAGCTGCGGAAAACGTGCAGCCAGCTTAGCAATCAGTTCTGATTTTGTCATGGCAATATCGCTCTATTGGTTGCTCTTTCCATCCATCTTGGCTTTCAACAGTGCGCCAAGACTGGTGGTGCCGGCATTGCTATCGTCATTACTGTACTTCTTCACAGCATCGGCTTCTTCGGCCATATCTTTAGCCTTGATAGACAAACTCACAGCGCGCGTCTTGCGATCCGTGCCGGTGACCTTGGCCTCGATTTCGTCGCCCTCTTTCAGCACAGTACGAATGTCTTCCACTTTTTCGCGTGATGCATCAGCCGCACGCACGTAACCTTCTGTGCCATTGCCGAGGTCAATCACCGCGCCCTTAGCGTCCAAACTCTTCACAGTACCTTTAACCAAGGCACCCTTTTCAAAGCTCGGGGCAGAAGCACCAGCCATCGGGTCACTTTCCAACTGTTTGATGCCTAAGGAAATACGTTCTTTTTCCACGTCAATGGCCAGAATGGTGGCGGTCACTTCGTCACCCTTCTTGAAGTTACGGATGGCTTCTTCGCCAGCTTGACTCCAAGACAGGTCTGACAAGTGAACCAGACCGTCAATACCGCCATTGAGACCGATAAAGATGCCAAAATCGGTGATAGACTTGATTTGGCCGCTGACTTTATCGCCCTTCTTCATGGTGGCGGCAAAGTCATCCCAAGGATTGGTTTTGCATTGCTTCATGCCCAAAGATAAGCGGCGACGCTCTTCGTCTATCTCCAGTATCATTACTTCCACTTCATCACCCAACTGTACTACCTTGGCTGGATGCACATTCTTGTTGGTCCAATCCATTTCAGACACGTGTACCAGACCTTCAATACCTGGCTCGATTTCCACAAACGCACCGTAGTCGGTGAGGTTGGTCACCTTGCCGAACAAACGGGTGCTGGCTGGATAACGACGGGACAGAGCCACCCAAGGGTCGTCGCCCATTTGCTTGATACCCAGCGAAACGCGGTTTTTCTCTGCGTCATATTTCAGAATCTTGGCTTCGATTTCGTCGCCTACGGTCAACACCTCAGACGGATGTTTGACGCGACGCCAAGCCAAGTCAGTGATGTGCAACAGGCCGTCAATACCGCCCAAGTCTACAAACGCACCATAGTCGGTGATGTTTTTTACAATACCTTTGACCACGGTACCTTCGGTCAGCGTGGTCATCAGCGCTTCACGGTCAGCACCTACGCTGGATTCCATCACTGCGCGGCGCGACATCACCACGTTGTTACGTTTGCGATCCAGCTTGATCACCTTGAAATCCCACTCTTTGTTCTCGAACGGCGTGGTGTCTTTGACTGGGCGTACATCCACCAAAGAACCTGGCAGGAAAGCGCGTATGCCGTTGATCATGACGGTCAAACCGCCCTTGACGCGACCATTGATGAAGCCCTTTACAATACGGCCTTCGTTCATGGCCTCTTCTAAATCCAGCCATGCGGCGAGGCGCTTGGCTTTTTCACGCGACAGCTTGGTCGAGCCATAGCCATCTTCTAGTGATTCGATAGCAACTTTGACGAAGTCGCCAACACTGACCTCAATCTCGCCGCTATCGTTGCGGAATTCTTCAGTAGGAATAACGCTCTCGGACTTGAGTCCGGCGTTTACCACAATAAAATCATCGTCAATTGAAATCACTTCAGCGGTAATGACTTCACCGGAGCGCATCTCCTGACGCGACAAACTTTCTTCAAATAAATCTGCAAAACTTTCCATAGAGGCGGTAGGGGTGGACATTAAAAAACTTTCAGTTAAGCCCGTCTGGCAACGGGGAAAATTAAAAAACCGCAAGCCTTGAACCTGCGGAGCATATATAAAACATTGATTGTACTACTTTTTAGTTAGTGTGACGATAGTGTTGCAGTACTTTCTCCACCGCTTCATCTATCGTCAACTGGCTGGTATCCAGAAAAAGAGCATCATCACATTGAATCAATGGTGCCGATGCTCTTGATTTATCTCGCGCATCCCGCGCCTCAATATCAGCCAAAACGTGCGCGAGAATAGCATGGTTTTCTTTTTCTATCAACTGCTTATAACGCCGCTCCGCGCGCACTTGACTGCCGGCAGTTAAAAACACCTTGGCTTCAGCATCCTTGAATACCACTGATCCCATATCACGCCCATCCGCCACTAACCCCGGTTCACGCCGGAAAATCTGCTGCACATTCAGCAATTGTGAGCGCAATGCCTGATGCACCGCCACTTCCGAAGCACCCTTGCCCATCGCCTCCGAGCGTACTACCGTACTGACATTTTCGCCATGCAGAAATATATCATCGCCCTCAAAAACAATTTGCAATGTGGCTGCCAGCGTTGCCAAAGAATCACCATCGCCCCACTCTATACCGGCACGCTCAGCCGCCAAAGCCACAATGCGATACAGCGCGCCAGAATCCAGATAATGAAAGCCAAGTTGACGCGCCACACGCTGAGCAACTGTACCTTTACCGCTTGCAGAAGGACCGTCAATGGCTATCACGGGAATATGAGAAGGGGTAAGGGGGAAGGGGGAGGGCGCGGACATGGTTAAAGATGCACGATTTTGGAGAATTGCTCGAAGTAATCGGGAAAAGTCTTGGCTACGCACTTTGGATCATTGATCGTGATCGGCACGCCACCCAGTGATACCAGTGAAAAACACATGGCCATGCGGTGGTCATCATAGGTATCAATCACGGCATTGGGGGTAAGTTTTGCGGGAGGCGTAATTTTTAGGTAATCCGCGCCCTCTTCCACCGTGGCACCCACTTTACGCAGCTCGGTGGCCATTGCCTTGATACGGTCGGTTTCCTTGACGCGCCAACTGGCGATATTTCTGAGTATGGTTGTGCCATCGGCAAATAAAGCCATCACAGCAAGCGTCATCGCAGCATCCGGGATGTGATTACAATCCAGGTCAATTGCCTTGAGGCGGCCATAACGTATGGACTCTACTGTTAAGGCGCTAAACTCAACTTTTGCGCCCATTTTTTCCAAAGCATCGCAAAATTTTATATCCCCTTGAATGCTGTTTTCTCCAATTCCGTAAACTTGACAGCGTCCTGCAATGGCTCCCGCAGCAAGAAAGTAGGAAGCGCTAGAAGCATCCCCTTCGACATTAACGCGTTTGGAGGCGTGATATTCTGTATTGGCAGGAATAACGAATCGTTTCCAACCTTCGCGTGCGACTTTTATCCCGAAACACGCCATCAAATTAAGTGTGATTTCGATATAAGGCTTTGATATCAGCTCTCCGACAACCTCTATAACCGCTAGTTGCTTGGTGAGCGGTAAAGCCATCAAAAGTGCGGTTAAAAACTGGCTGGAGACATTGCCGCGAATTTTGATAGGTTTACTGACATCAATCTTTGCAGGTGAGATTTTTAGCGGTGGGAAACCCTCATTGCCCAAATACTCAATCACCGCTCCAGTCTGGCGCAAAGCATCTACCAAATCGGCGATTGGCCGTTCGTGCATACGCGACACACCAGATAGCTTGTAATCACCTCCAGACAAGGCCAGCACAGCGGTTAGCGGTCTGAAAGCCGTACCTGCGTTGCCCAAAAACAAGTCAGCATTTTTGTTAGGAAAATTGCCGCCACAACCATGGACTATCCAATCAGTTTCGTTTACTTTCTCTAACTTAACGCCCAATGCTTGCAGGGCTTCCAGCATGCGTGCCGTGTCGTCTGAAACCAATAAATCGCAGACTTCAGTCGTACTATTTGCCAGTGCGGCTAACAACAAGGTGCGATTGGAAATGCTTTTGGAGCCAGGAAGTATGACGCTACCATCAACTTCGCTCACAGGTTTAAGTTGCAAAACTTCCATTACTGCTTCTCAAAACTGTGTGCCCAGTCATTACGGGCGGTACGCGCCGCTTCAAACAAGGCTTGCAAGCCTGCGCCGTCGTGGCCTCGCAACAGTGCGCCTAGGCTGGCAAGCTGTTCTTGGTACATCTCCAGCTCTTTCAACAGGGCATCGCGGTTGGCAAGACTGACATCACGCCACATTTCCGGGGAACTGCCGGCAATACGTGTGAAATCGCGAAAACCACTGGCGGCAAAGTCAAATAGGGTTTCCGCGTTATCGCGCCGTGCCAGTTCCGCCACCAGCCCAAACGCCAACAAATGCGGCAAATGGCTGACCGCGGCAAACACCTCGTCATGGGCGCGCGGGGTCATCTGGCTGACTTTAGCACCGCAGGCTTGCCAAAAGGCTTGCGCGGTTTCCAGTGCATCGTTAGCGGTTTCCGTGACTGGGGTGAGGATGACGTTGCGCTGTTGAAATAAATCAGCACGCGCTGCGGTGACACCGCTTTTTTCGGCTCCCGCGATAGGATGTGCAGGCACGAAACGTGGCAAATGTTCGCCCAAATGCGATCTGGCAGAAGCCACGACATTCTGCTTGGTACTGCCCGCATCGGTAACGACGGTTTTTTCGTCAAGATATGGCGCAATTGTCTGCATGATGCCGGCAAACTGACCGACGGGTGCAGCCAACAGCACCACATCCGCTTCCCGCACTGCTTCTGCTGCTGAAGCCGCACGGTTGATCACACCTAAGTCTATGGCTTGTTGCAGAGAATTTTCATTACGTCCAACACCCACAACTTCCGCCACCAAACCAGACTTTTTAAGCGCAAGCGCCACCGACCCTCCAATAAGGCCGACACCAAAAACAGCGAGTTTATTGAAGTGGAAAAGTGGTGTATTCACAGTAAGTGAATTGTAACATGCACAGCATAAGGGGCTTGGCAGCGGCGATGCCGCGCAAGCCCCTTAATTACGAAAACCGGTCACGTCTAATCAGTTTGCTGTATTCCCGCCAACAGCCACATCGATTTGTCGTCACGCAGGTCTTTTTGCACATGCCAAATTTCGTCTATATTCTCTGGCGCACCGTTGTTTTCGGTCAGTTGACCGGTAAAACGTACACTGGCGATAGAGAAATGCCCTTCATCCACCACGGTCAGCAATTCTGCGTTAAGTTGAATCACGTCAGTCTTTTGCGGCTCGTTACCGCGCTCTTGCAGTTGCATAGCGATTTCTGCGAAGACTTCCGGTGTGGTGTACTCGCGGATGTCATCAAGATCCTTGCGGTCATTGGCGGCTTGCAGGCGAATAAAGGACATTTTTCCATTGCGGATAAAGCTTTCCACCGGAAAATCAACTGGGATGTTACTGGTGCTAGACATGACGCTACCCATAGATGGTGGCGTTTGCTGTGGCTCATAAGGCATTCCGGCATATTGTGCAGGTTGCGGCTTGCTCAAGCGCGACCAGAAAAACATGGCGGCTCCGGCAGCTATCAACACCCACAACACCGAACCCATTCCACCGCCACCCATGCCGCCGCCCGAAAACATACTGGCTAAACCCGCACCGACGGCCAAACCCGCCAAAGGCCCCAACCATCTATTGCCGACAGGTGCCGGAGCCGCAGCAGGAGATTGTTGCGGGGGTGGTGTGGGTTGCGCTTGGCGCTGCATGGGAATGCTACGCTGCTTGCCAAAACTGCCGCCTCCGCCAAAACGCTTGGCTTCTGCGCTAAGGGAAAATAGACTTAAAGCGATGAAAAGCACGGTGATCAGGACGGAAAATTGTTTCATGAGGTTTTCTCGATGGATTCAGTAAGGTTAGTGAGACTTGATATGGAGGGTGTTTCTGTTTTTTCAAGTACGTAAGCTTGTTCCAGTACCCGCCAACCCTCATCCATCAACCCTTCAATCGGCTTAAAATCAGCTTTGTAGGCCATTTTGCGCGACTCGGCGATCCAGTAACCCAAGTACAAATAGGGCAAGCCTAATTCGCGACACCAGTTGATGAGCCACAACACGTTATAAGTACCGTAGCTGGCATGTTCCACCGCGTCATCATAGAAGGCATACACGGCAGAAAGGCCGTCATTGAGCCTATCTACGATGCTCACCAACCGCAATTCGTCGCCTTCGCGGAATTCCACAGCGACAGAATCCACTTGGCTTTGCATCAAAAAGTTACGGTATTGCTCGGTGCTGTCGGCATCCATACCACCATTAGCGTGGCGGGCTTGTTGGTAACGACTATAGAGCTGAAAATGCTCGTCACTGAA